>DMJJ01000389.1 GCA_003452185.1 Verrucomicrobiales bacterium
GGGTCCCATCCGTGGTAAAAAAACTCCGGAGCCCCTTCCCCATCCGCGGTGGCAGAGATCGCGGGTCTGCAAGACTAGCCGCCGGCCGTTTCGCGAAGCTGCCCACAGGCGGCATTGATGTCGGGTCCGCGGGATCTGCGGAAATGCGCCACGACCCCTCGCCCTCGCAACCCGGCCGCAAACGCCTCGGAGGCCTCGTCGCTCGAGGGCTGGTAGTTCACTCCCCGGAGGCTGGTCCCGGTGGCGTTGTAACGCAGCAGGTTCACATGCATCCGCCGGGAACCGATCCGGTCGGCAAGCATCCGGGCATGCTCCGGGGTGTCGTTCACCCCCGCCAGCAGGCAGTACTGGATGATGACCGGCCGGCCGCGGAGGGCCTGAAACCGATCCGCCGCCGCAAGGATGTCGGCGATCGGAAAGCGTCGTCCGGCGGGCAGCAGGCGGGCCCGCGTGGCGTCATCCGGCGCGTGAAGCGAGAGGGCGAGCTGGACGTTCAACCCGGTCTCACACAGGGCCTCAATCCCCGGTACGACCCCCACGGTGGAGAGGGTGATCTGCCGCCAGCCGATCCCCCCGAGCCGGTTGTCGGCAATCCGCCGCACCGCCTCAAGCACCGCGGGGAGATTGAGCATCGGCTCCCCCATTCCCATGAACACGAGAGTCTGGAGCCGTCGTCCCACGGCCTGCGCCGCGCGGCGCAACAGGATGAACTGCCCGACGATCTCGCCGACCGTGAGATTCCGGTCAAACCCTGACTTCGCGGTCGCGCAGAAATCGCACCCCATCGCGCATCCGACCTGCGATGAGAGGCACCCGGCCGCCCGGTCGGGCCGGTAATCGGGCATCAACACCGACTCCACCGACCTGGAATCGTGCAGGCGAAGCAGGAACTTGGTTGTCCCATCGGCACCCACCTCGCGCAAGGCCTCCACGGCAGCCGAAGCGGGGAAGGCCGACCGCACCCGTTCCAGCAGCCCGACGGGAAACCGTGCCGGCAACCCGGCCCCCTGCTCGAGGTCGAGCCCCTGGTACAGCGCCCGGAGCAGCCGAAGGGCATGGCTCGGCTTGTAGCCCCACGACACAAACTGGTCGGCCAATGCCCCAGGCTCCACCCCGGCGAGGGTGGCTGGAGGGAGGGGAAGGTCGGTCAACTCCATGTCGAACGGGGGTAAACCCCGGCCACCCCCACGGAGTTGGGATGCCGGGAGTCCCGGGTCTCAGGTCCGCGGAGAACTGGGGGGAGGGGGCGCACGGGGCCTCGGCGGTCAGTAGATTGACTTCATCCCCCAGGCCGTCACCCGCTTCACGTGAAGCTCCCCTTCCCCGCCGTTGACCAGGGCGACGTGGGTGTTGTCGGGGAGGTATTCATGCCACGCGACCACTGCCTGCCGGCCGTTGGCAAACACCTCCACCATGCTCTTGTCGATGAAGACCCGGAGCGTCAGATCCTCCCCCTCCCGAAGCTGGAACGGGGGATTCACATAGTCGACCTGCAGGGTCGACCGGCCGACCCCGGCCCGGATCGGAAACCCGTTCTCCCCGTTGCCATCGGCCAGCAGGTTCACCCCGAACTCGCCGTGCCTCGGGGGAGCGATGACGATTTCAAGCTCGAGGCTGTCGCCGCGGATCCCGTCGAGGGGGCGCGGGGCGCCGGGCGGGACCGCGATCGATTGCGTGACAACCCGGTGATGGCGGAGCTTTGCCAGCTCCCTCAACGGTTCGATCCGCAGGGTCCCATCGGCCGGCAGGCTGACCTCGCGCGGGAGGGACTGGATTCCCTGCTGAAAAAAGGCGGGCTTGAGGAGGTTCTCAAAGTTCTTTGCACGGCCGTTTTTCTGCATCCCGTTCACCCAGGGGGTGCACCAGGCCCAGATCACCCGTCGGCCATCGGGGGTGAGGAGCGACTCCGGGGCGAAGTAGTCCCATCGCGCCCAGTTGAGCATGGCGTGGTGGGTCGGGAGATACTTGCCGTCGACGAAGTCGCCCAGATAGTAGCGGGCTCCCAGGTTATGGCTGATGCAGAGAAGCATCCACTTGCCGCCGATCTGGAACAGGTTGGGGCACGAGGTGTCCTCCTCCCGGGGCACACCGAGGTCGGCCGGAAAACGGTCGTGGTAGAGGTCGCCCAGATAGAGCCAGCTCTTGAGGTCGGCCGACTTCATCAACTTGGGGTTGCTCCCCCCGCACAGGGCGTAGTAGGTGCCATCCTTCACGAAGCCGTCCGGATCCCAGTGCCGGATGGAGGGTTTCTCCCCCGAGGCGGTGAGCGGCTCGATGGGAGTTGGCTTGGACCATCGCTCCAGGTTGTCGTCCAAGGCGAAGGCGATCTGGTTCCGTCCGGATCCCTCGCCGTGGTAGATGATCGCGGGCCTCCCCTCCAGGGTGAGGAACCCCGTGCCGCTGAACATCCCGTGCCCCGTGAACCCGCGGGTCAGGGTGGTGGGGTGCCATTTCCAGTGAACCATGTCGGTGCTTGAGACGTGGGCGAAGGCGCATCCCTCGGGATGGTTGTAGATGTAGTGCAGGTGATAGCGGCCCTTCCAGAAGAAGGCGCAGTTGGGATCGGCGGGCACGGCACCGCCCGGGCCGGGATGGGCGAGATGGTACGTCATCCAACTCCTGGGGGGATGCGCCGGCATGGCCGGGGTCTGTGGTCCGGCGAGGGATCCCTGCTGCGGCCGGTGCATCGTGGCGATCAGCGCTGCGGTCCCCCCTCCCAGGACCAGTCGGCCCTGCTCGATTCGGGCGCCCCCGAGCAGGGTGTTGAAGGGGAAACGTCCCATGCGATCGATCTCGTGTCCCTTGTCGAAGGTCCACCAGGCGAAGGGGCGAATGGGGGAGGCTTTCCCCAACTCCAGGCCCCGGAGCTCCTCCTGGGCGAGGGCCCGGTTGTAGATCCGCGCCTCTTCGATGAACCCCTGGAGCCGATCCCCACCCCCGGCCCCCTGGTGCCGCAGGCCGAACACGACCTGGGTTTCCGCCGACGACAGGAGGTCGATGTTTGGGGCCTCGTACGAAGCATAGAGCTGTCCGTTGCGGTACAGGCGAATCTGGTTCCCCTGATACACACTGGCCATTTGAACCAGGGTGCCGGGTGGGGCGGACTCCTGGGGGTTGGAGGAGGGATCCGCCTGGGTTCGGTGGAAGTAATCGCTGCCGGCCATCCATCGGCCCCGGGCCCGCTCACCGAACACGATTCCGTCGAACTGGTCCCCTGTCTGAACCGTCAGCGCACTCCCCCCCTGCTGGGTGGTGTTGTCGAGTGCCACCCAGGAGACCAGGGTCTTGTCCCCTGTGTCGGCCGTGGCCCGAGCCAGGAGAGCCATGAAGAACGTGGTTACGATCGCCGCTTTCCATGAGTGCATCTGGGAGTTCTCGGCCTTCTCACCCCGGCCTGCAAGCGGGAACCTCGGGCCGGGTTCTTCAGCCCCTTCAGTCCGCGTCCCCCGCGTCTGATACGGTTCCCAAA
>DMJJ01000288.1:0-197 GCA_003452185.1 Verrucomicrobiales bacterium
GAGCGGGGGGGCGTGGGGCGACGGCTCGATTCGGGCCCGACACGGCGTCGAGCAACGGGAGGGCGGCCGCGTGGATTGGAACCGGGGGGAACGAGTTCGGGAACAACTGGGAGCATGCGACCTCCTATTTGTCGGCTACGAATGCGCCTGCAGCAGGTGAGCTGCAGGGAAAGTAAGTGGTCGGGGCGGTGAGATTC
>DMJJ01000288.1:380-12345 GCA_003452185.1 Verrucomicrobiales bacterium
TAAGGCACTACCACCTCAAAGTAGCGCGTCTGCCAATTCCGCCACGTGCGCAGCACTCAATGGGTCCCCGCTTTCGCGGAAGCAAATGGTCGGGGCGGTGAGATTCGAACTCACGACCTCTTGTACCCGAAACAAGCGCGCTACCAGGCTACGCTACGCCCCGAACCGGCGAACATGAAGCCTGCACTTTGGACGAAATGCAACACTAGATTCCGGGTAGCCGGAGAGCGGGTGGGATCAGACCCGGGCGTGGGCGGATCCGGTCACACAACCCCGGAGTCGACCGGTTGCCCCTCCCAAGGGAGAGCCCACGGGAGCGCCGGCTGGCAGGGAAGTTGGCTTTGGCTCCGGTCGACTCGCGCTCTTCTCATTGGAAACGCAGGGACGCGGAGTCGCGGTGAACGCGGACTGCAGCGGACAAGGCAGCAGCAGTTTCCCTGTTTTCCGGGGGTTCCTTCCTGTAGAGGCGAGGTAACGAGACTCCGCCCCCCCTCCGTCTCTGCCTGTGCCGGTGCCTGTAGCGGCGAGGTGACGAGACCTCCGGAGCCCCTCCCCCCACACCCACCCCCCCTCAGTCCGCGTCATCGCATCTCCGCGCCACCGCGTTTCAAAAGCGGAGTCGGACGGGCGGCAACAGCGTGGGGACGGTCGACCAGTCGGCGTGAACGCTCCGGAAGGGGGCTCTCGGAACAGAAGCGGTCGTCCTCCCCGCGCGCTCGCAGATCCGATCCGCCCGCCTCACCCACTCTCGATCCCGCCCGCGGACAGCTGCGGCGCTACGCCCGCGGGTCCGGGTGAAGTGGCGGAACACGGCTACCGCAGCCGGAAGAACCTAATCCCGGTACCTACAGGAACGTCCGCCTGCATGCCCCCACCCGCCTCCACGGCTTGAACATCCACAGCTGTCCAATGGCCGGGAGATAGGTCTGGGGATTCCTCAAGGACGAGCGGGAGGGAAGACCTCGCCCACTCAAAACGGAGGCCGGCGCTGGCGCCAAAGGAGACTCTGAGGGTGGGAGGATTCCCAACCTGCGTGACCGCTCCAGCAACAAAGTTAGCCGGGATTGCTGATGCAAGGGGGCTCGCCACCTCACGAACCACGGGGGTATCCGCAAACTCCAAGGGAATGATGCCGGCCTGCGTCGAAGCAACGCGAAGCTTAAGGTGCAGAAGCCGGTGTTCGCCGGCGGCGAAATGCGCCCCGTTTGCTAGCGCAACAGCGCAACCGATCTCGCCGACCGCGGCAAGAGTCCTATTGACCTGGAT
This sequence comes from Verrucomicrobiales bacterium, assembly GCA_003452185.1. Lineage (GTDB taxonomy): Bacteria > Verrucomicrobiota > Verrucomicrobiia > Limisphaerales > UBA11320 > UBA11320. The sequence goes on from DMJJ01000288.1 coordinate 1,647, forward strand.
CGATCCACCCTCCAGATCCTCACCGGGAGTGGCAGCCTCCAAAACCAGCGCGGCGGGATCGAAACTGATCGAGAACCCGACAGCGGACTCGTCCCCCTGGGCATCCAAGAGGACAGGCACATCCAGCAAGTCACCTGCAAACCCGGAAACCGATGGTGTTCGAATCAACCGTGCGGCACCTCCTGAAAGCGCAGGAACGGGATGTGCAGGCGAGAGTGAAAGCTGGGGAGGCCCTGCCACCGGCAAGCGGGGGTCGAGTCCGGCGATGTAGCGGCCCGCCTGGACCCAGTCGCTCACCGTCAGGCGCCCGTCACCTCGCGAGGCCAGCGGAGCACAATCCGCCTTCCGGAACTCCGTCCCGTCCACGGGGGTGTCCAGCCCTGAAACGAACCGTCCCACCTGAATCCAGTCCGCGATTGAGAGTCGCCCATCCCCCCCGCCCCGGGGGGCAACGTCGGCCTCGAAACCCAGGAAGTCGAGGTAGACCCGCCCGCCGGTGAACCGGCTTCTCAGGACGCGGGCGTTTGCGTCAACGATTTCGGCGATCACCGGGGCACTCTCGAAAGTCACGGTCGAGGAGGCGCTGGAACCCAGGGCAGCCAGTTGGAAACTAAAAACCCCGAGCACCTGCTCCCCGGGCTGGAGCGCACCTGAGTCGGGGAGAGCAACCGCAACACCGATCACCCCCGAAGAGGAGGATCCCGTGTTCACCTCGATTCCGGCCCCCGCCAAAGCGGGGCCCGGGGTGAAGCTGGAGAAACCGAGGACGCCTGAATCGAAGCGAACGCTGAACCCGACCCCGGCTTCACCCCCCAAGGCAGCGATCGTGACCGGCACATCGACCAGGTCACCTGCGTTCCCCCGGACGGTGGGAAGGCTCACGACCGAGGTCGGAACCTCCACCGACAGGACCACGGGCGATGAAACGACGGAGCCAAACCCGTTTCGGACCAGGACGGTGTAGCTCCCAGACTGGGCAGCCGTGACGTTCAGCAAGGTGATGCGAGGGCCGGTGGCGCCATCGATGGGATGCCCGTTGAACTGCCATTGGTACGCCAAAGGCTTCGTGCCGCCGCCCGTCACAGAAAACACAACGTCGCGTCCCGCGAACACCGTCCTGGACGTCGAGATGTCCTGGATGGTGGGGGCCGACCCGGGATCGTCGCAGTAGGTAAACCGCAAGGCAGTAACAACACCATCGCTCAGCGTGGCCAGAGGCGATTCCGGATCGCCCTCATTTGAGACGCGGGCCGCCGCCAGATGGGTGTCCACAGCGTCGGGCCGGAGATCGTTCGCCGAAGGGGTATAAAACCGGCTCTCCACGAGGAGGTTCCCCAGCGACGGATCGAAATAGAACGGCTCTGTGAACGGGATGACCAAATCGAATGCATCAGGCCCACCCGTGGGCCCGCTGCGTTGGGTCTCAAAATTCCAGACCGCGTCAAAGGCAATGGCCTCGTCGATCCCTACATTGTCGGCGAACGCAGGGCTCAGCCCCCCGGCAGATCGCGCCGTGGTGGAGAGCCTCAACTGAACACGGCCGAGGGTGCCGGCCAAGGCGCCAGCCGCAGAGGAGCCATCAGGACGGAGCCGCAGTTCACGAATCACGACCGGCTTCTGCGGAAACTCTGCGGCAGCATACACCTCCTGCACTCGACGCGGCCCGTGGAGGGTGGCTCCTGCGGAGTTGCCTTCGGCCTGGCCTGCGACCAAAGGAACCACCACCCCGGCCGTGGAATCCCCATTCACTACCCGAAGGATCGCATTGTCGATCATCGCATCGACCGCGGCACCATGGTTCTCGGAGATGTCCCGGAAACGAAGCGTCACCCGGTCGGGGCTCGCCGGTGAATGAAACTGAAATGCGCGAGTGATGAAACCCCCACTGCCAGACGGGAGGCCCACCGAGACGTTTGTAACGACATGCGAATCCAACACAAACCCGCGCGAGCTCACAAACGCAACCTCCACCAACGACGTTTTCCCTACGACGGAGACGGCGTTTGCAGCGCTTGCGAACGTCAGCTGATACAGCGCGCAGGAGGAGGCGTCGAAGGACTGGGAGAGGAACGAATTGGGCTGATCGAACGTGCCGAGGTTCGCGGCCGACGCCCCGTCGACTCCAGCGGCAATCGGGGTAACCGAGGCGTCGGTGGTCCAGCCTGACAACCCACTCTCGAAGCTGCCGTTTACCAAGATGTTCCCGGCCGAGAGGACCTGAACCCGCGCCAACCCGCTAGTCACCGTCCCGGCGGAGTTCGAGACCACAACAAAATACTCCCCAGCCCTCTCCGGGCCAAGGGGGCCAAGCGACAGGGAGTCTGAAGTGGCAGAAGGAAGCGGGGCCCCGTTGAACCACCACTGGTAGCTGAGGGGAGGTGTTCCATCCGCCTTCACAGTAAGCGAGGCAGGGGTCCCCTCCGCCGCAGAGAGGGCGACCGGCTGCTGGACGATCCTGGGGGCGAGGCTTGGGTTGGCGGCAGTCAACTGGACTGCATCCACCATCGGGTCGGCTTGGATTCCACCGTTGGGTGAGACATCGTCAAACCGAACCAGGATCTGTCCAACTCCGACCGGGACCGTGAAGTGGACGACGTTGGTGACGAAGGTCAGGCCCTTCCCTACGGAGCCTGCACCCGTCGCGCTTCCTGTCTGTGTGATGATGACCGACCCGGAGGGTGAGGCCGACACCGTCAAGCGCACTGAAGCCACCTTCCCCACTCCGACTGTGTTCGCCCCGAGAGTGTAGGAAATCGTGTAATCCCCGCCGGCGGTCACCGTGGTGACCTGGGAAATGAACGACCCCGTTTGGTCGAACGTCCCCAGATTCGCGCACCCGACCCCGTCGGTTCCGATCGGCTGTCCCGAGTTGCCGATCGGGTAGGTGTTGCCGTCGTGTGTCCAGTTGATCAGCCCTTGCTCAAAACTCCCGTTCAACAAGGCGGCCCTCGAAAGGGTGCCACCTGCAAACAACGCCATGGCTAGCACCAACCGCACCAGGATTCGGGTCTTCATCTGAGTTATTTCGTTCGGGGATTCAAGACTGGGGAGCTACTCGCCTTCAGATTCAAGTCGGACATCATCCACCATCGCATCAACCGAAACACCCCCACCGGGGGAGACATCGTTGAACTGGATCGTGATGTCCGAAACGGAGGCAGGCACCCGGAAACTCAGCTCCCTGCCGTCAAAGCCGAGGCCCCGCTTGAGACGCCCGAGAGACTTCGCGCGAGATACCGATCGCGCGAGCAAGGTGCCGTCCGAGCTCAGGATCCGTGCCTCGACTGCTGCGACCAACCCTTGGCGGGTGCCGTTCGCCCCAAGCTGGAAACTGAGAACGTACCGACCCGGCCTGACCGAGAGAGTCTGCTGGAGGAAGGACCCAGGCTGATCGAACGTACCGAGATTGGCTGCGGTATGCCCTCCGGTCCCAACAGGGAAGGAAGCGTCCCCGATCGGGTAAGTGGCGATATCGTGGTACCATCCGGCCAACCCAAGCTCAAAGCTCGGGTTCGAGAGGGGTCTCGGCACAGGTCGTCCCGAGGCGATCCGCACGGCATCGATCAGCAGATCGACCCCGTAGCCGCCACCGGGTGAAAGATCAGTAAACCGGAGCGTCACGCTCTTGGCAGTCGCAGGCACCACAAACCCAAGTCCCAGCTGGCTAAACCCGGCGCCGTGGTCGAGATAGCCCAAGCTATCAACCGAGTAGATGGCCTTGGCAAGCAGGGTCCCTTCATCCGTCACGAGGCTGACCTCCACGGCGGTCGGAAGCCCGGGCGCAACTCCGTTGGCGCCGAGAGCAAAGAGGAGCGTGTGAACACCCGCGTCGATGGCGAATGTTTGCGCGAGGAACGAGCCCGGCTGATCAAACGTACCGAGATTGGCAGCCGTGGATCCGTCCACCCCGACAGGGAACGAGGCATCCCCGATCGGGTAGGTGTTGCCATCCCGCATCCAGCCGCTCAGCCCGGACTCAAAGCTCCCGTTCGTGAACGGCGGGGGAGGAGGGGGAGGGGGCGGTGGTCCTTGGGTTATCGTGATCGCGTCCAACATCGGATCGACCCCAGCCCCTCCTCCGGGGGAGGCGTCGGTGAACGTCAGCGTCACACTCGACACCGAGGTCGGCACCGTAAATCCATAAACCTTCGACTCAAAGCCGAACCCGCCGGAAACCACCCCTGGGGCGAGCACCGAGAAGTTGGCAGCCCCGATGGCGGACCCATCGTTGCCGAGAATAGAAACATCGACGGCAGCCAGGAGCCCGGCTCCGCCGTTGGCTCCCATCGCAAACGACAGCGTGTACTCGCCCGGACTCAGGGCGAACGTCTGAGAGATGAAGGAGCCTGGGACGTCAAACACCCCCAAATCCGCAACCGTAACCCCATCGACCCCGATCGGGAACCCGGCATCCCCAATCGCATACGCTGTCGCGTCGTGAGTCCAGCTCGCAAGGCCGAGCTCGAAGCCCCCGTTCGCAAACGCGGCCGGCGGAGGAGGCGGCGGGGGAGGAGGAGGCACTGTCCCCGGGGTCAGCTGCACATTGTCGATCATCACGTCGACGGACACGCCACCGTTGGGGGATGTGTCGGCAAACTGAAGCGTCACGGACGAAACCGAGGCAGGCACCGTGAACACGAGCGTCTTGAATTCGAACCCGGCAGCACCCGCCACCGGACCCACGGCGGCAACGGAGAACGAGCCAACACCGACCGTTGAGCCATCATTACCCACGATCGTGACATCCGCAGCCGCCACCAACCCGACAGCAGTCGCGTTGGCCCCCATCGAGAAGCTCAGCACGTAATCCCCTGGGGCGAGGGGGAAGGTCTGGAAGATATAGGATCCCGGTTGGTCGAAGGTCCCGAGATTGGCAACCGTTGACCCGTCCACCCCGATCGGGGCCGAGGGGGTGCCGATGGGGTAGGCGACCGCGTCGTAGGTCCACCCCGCCAACCCCTGTTCAAAGCTGGGATTGGTGAGCTGGGCGACAGAGGTCTGGGAATAACTGAGAAACGCAAGGCAGGTGGAGAGGCAAAGGCGGTTGCAGGTATTCATGTGCTCCTTGGTACGGTTCGCCCAAGCACAACTCCGACGCAGTTCCGGAGTGAACAAAGGGCAAGGCGCACGCTATTCCGGCGGTATGCCAAAGTCAAACGGGAAACCGCGGAAACAGCCCAAAGAACAGCCCGCGGCGCCCCGCACCCAGCGAGTTTACCTTCCTTAGAAAACCCTAAGACAAGGAACGACCGAAGGAAGCCCGGGGCTTAACCTCTTTTCCGGAAACAGAATCGTGCCGCGTCGGAGTCGCCGCTCCGGTTGAGCGCCGCCGCCTTCGCCTTCAGCTGCCTCATTCGCGGGCCCGGCAGGAGCCGCCTCAGCCGATTGTGCGCATACGACCGCGGGTCCTGGAGAGGGATGTCGGCCTTGTACTGCTCGCTCCCCCAAAGCATAAACTCGTCCGACTCGAAGACCACCGACTCGCAAGCGAGTCCCAGCGACTCGGCCATGGCCTTCATCGCCGCAGGCGTTGGGACGTAGAGGTGGCGAGGGGGATCCAGCGCCACCCAGTCGGGACCGTAAGTCCGCCACGCGTACGATCCCGCCACCGGGATACCAACAACCAGCAAGCCGTTCCTCGCCAGCAGTCGGCTTGCGCTGGCCAGGTCAGCCTTGGGCTCGGGGACGTGCTCCAGGGAGTGGTTGAACATCACCAAGTCGAACTCCCCCGAAGCCTGGGCGATGAATTGCTTGAAGACACGAAGCCCGCACGGGTAGGCGACATCCTTTTCAAGGAAGGGATCGATTCCGGTCAGATTCGTAAAACCCAGGTGGCTGAGTTGAAGCAGCAGATCCCCTGCCCCGCATCCCACGTCCAGGATTCGGGCGTTTTTGGGAAGGCCGAGTCGAGCAATCGAGGCCACCCCTTGGTGCTTCCCGAGCACCCGGCCGATCATCCATCCGAGAAGATTCCGACCCGAGTAGGAGTACTCGGCCCAAGCTGCCTGGAGCGCGCGCTTCACCCCCGAGGGCATCCCGAGCGAATAGTAGTTGGAAGGGTAGTACTTCCCGAGGTTGGACGGGACGTCACAGATCTGGAGAGAGCCGCAGGAGGCGCACTCGAAGTACCAGAACCGGTCCCGAAACCCGAACATCATCTCGCGGGTCTCGAAAGTGCGGTGCGCCGCCGAGGCCCCACAGCCCCGGCAGACGCGTATCTGAGTCTCTGGCATAAGATGCGCTTTACCCCAAGGAGCCAGCAGGTTGCGATGGCGGCCCATCCGGCAGATGGGCGGGCGTGCGATCTCTGGTGGCACCCCGAAGAGTGCCTGGTTGAATACCGGACTTCAAAGTCCCCCTCAAGCGTGGAGTGGTCCGATCGCGCGGGGCGGCAGGCGTGGGTCGCGGCTGCCTGCGAGCGAAGCGGGGGGCAAACGATCCCGTGGGGGCTCCAGACAGCCCTTATGATAATGTGATTGCCGTCCCGGGGAGGATCATCAAGAAATGGGGCTGCCCGCAACGCGATGATCACACGATTTCTAGCACCACTGTTCAAGCTCCTGGGGAAGGATGTCTACTGCGCCGACGGCCTAATCACGGTCCACAACCACGATTTTCTGCAAGACCCGGCCTTTCAGGCGGCCTACGCGCGCGGGTTGAAGGCTGATGGGCAGGACTACCGGTTTCATTGGCGCGTCCACGTTGCCCTGTGGGCGGCCCGGGTGGCCTCCCGGCTACCCGGCGACTTCGTGGAGTGCGGGGTCAACCGTGGTTTCGTGAGTTCCGCGTTGATGCACGACCTCGATTGGAACGCGCTCGATAAGACCTTTTACCTCCTCGACACCTTCGCCGGCCCCGACCCCAGCCTGCTCTCCCCGGAGGAGCGTGCTTCGGGATATGAGGCAAGGGTTGGGGGAAGTGCCGCGAGAGCATTCTACAATCAGGATGTCGGCAGGGTTCAGGAGAACTTTGGACCTTGGAAGAACGTGCGAATCATACAAGGCATTATTCCTGACACTCTGAGCGAAGTTCAGGCCAAGGCCATCTGCTTTATGCACATCGACTTGAACTGCTCCGTGCCAGAGGTCAAAGCCCTGGATACTCTTTGGAACCGGATCACGCCCGGAGGCATGATCCTCCTCGACGACTATGCCTATGTTGGGTTCAGGCACTCCAAGTCGGCAATGGACGCCCTCACGGCTAATCTTGGAGTCACGGTGCTAAGCCTGCCAACTGGGCAAGGCCTGATCGTCCGACCCCCAGCCTAAACCCCGCCAGCGCCTCACGGTCTGCGTAGCCGGAAGTACCCCTGGGCTTCGCCGGAAGCGACGTGCAGCGTGACTTGGTCACCCGTTGTGACAGGAGATCCGTTGACCGGGGTCCAGACGGGATTCGTCAGACTGGGGGAGGATTCGAGAAGGAACCCTGTGGCGGAGGCAGGCCACGAGACATCGAACCCTGAGCCTGAGGGGGAGAAGGCGACCTCGGGGGCACCCGGGTTGATGGTGACAGTGGCGCCCGAGTAGGTCGAAAGCATCAGCCCGGCGGAGGCATCGACGACTTCCCGGACGACCGGCGAGTCATCGAAGGTGACCGGAGTCGTCCCAGCCCGGACCGACCGGACGAGGAACTTGAGTTTGGCGACCTGCCGTGGTCCGGCCGCGAGGGTACTGTTGCTGGGCAACGCCAGCGCCACCCCGACCCGCCCCCCGGCGACCGAGCGAGTGTTGACGTTCAACATCGCCCCCGTGGAGTCCTTCGCGGTCTCGGCGCCAACGAATGTCAAAACCAGGGGATCGAAGCCGACGCTGAACCCGAGTGCGGCCTCACCGCCAAGCGCGACCAATGTCACCGGCAACACCACCGTCTCCCCAGGCTGACCCGTCAGGCTTGAGATCACGAGCCGTGCGCTGTCAAGAGACTGGGGCCCCAGAGGCGATCCCCCCTCATGAACGCTATTGGTGGTCGGGCCGGCAGCGACGACAACGGGATCAAGCCCCGCGACGAAACGCCCTGCCTGGACCCAGTCGCGCACCGTCAAACGACCATCCCCCCCCGAACTCCGAGGCGCGCAGTCGATACGCTGGAATTCATCAGGATAGGTTGGGTCATCGAGCCCGGCGATAAACCGCCCAACCTGTACCCAGTCGGCGAGCGTCAACCGCGAGTCACCTGTGGGACGAGGCGCCACGTCCCCCTCGAACCCGTGGAACGTAATGTCGGCCCAGCCCGAAATGAATTCTGCATCGACCGGATGGGCAAGTGCGTCCACGACTTCCTCGACGACAGGCAGGTCAACAAACACGACCTGGCTTGATGTGTTCGTAACCACTGGAGAGACACGGAACCGGATGGTGACCAAAGCATCATCCCCCTGGGGCAGGGTCGAGCCGGTGGGCAGCGCCACCGCAAACCCGACAAACCCGTAGTCAGCATCCTGCGGGTTGATGTTTAGGGTCGCGTCCTGAAGCCCGTCGCTCAGGGTGGCTGAATCGAAGGCGAGGAAGTCCGTGTCGTACTGGAGGCTGAACGCGATGGCGTTTTCATTCCCATTCGCCTGGGCCCGGACTTGAAGGGCAAGCTCACCCCCCGAGCTCGCCTGTCCGCGTGCGAATCCGACTTTCACCGGCCCGGGCTTGACCACAAGCTGGGCGGGCGCGCTCACCACAACACCGAGCGCATTGGACACCTGGACAGAGTAAGCACCAGCGGCACCAAAAGCCACGTTCGACAGAGTGATGCTGGAGAACGTGGCGCCTACGATCGGATCACTCCCCTTGAACCATTGGAAGTTCAATGGCCGGGTGCCTGCCGCCACGACGGTGAAGGTGGCGTTGGAACCGACGGTGGCCACCTGGTCAGGGATCGCACCCACGATCCGGGGCGGTGCTGCGACGGCTGAATACCCCAACTGGAGGATCGACGCTCCGGGATCCCGGCCGGAAGCGATCGGGGAGAGAGGATCCTGGATGTAGACCCGTTCCATATCCGCCCCATGCGGAGCAGCGTCGAAGGCGTAGAGTCGGTCCGCCATTCCGAAGTTCACCGACTCGAGCAGAAGGTTCCCGATCGCCGGGTCATACGTGAACGGCGTCTGGAGTTGCAGGACGATGTCGAAATCTTTCCCCTGCCCGGCTGAGGATCGAAACTGCGTCGAGAAAAACCATGACCCATCGAACACCACAACCTCATCGGCGCCCCGATTCTCCGTGAAGGTCATGCTCAGGCCACCGGGCCGGCGGGAGGTGGTTGAGAGGCGAAATTGCAGGTTGGAGATGCTGTAGGAGTAAGGCCCGTTCGCGGTTGTAAACACGGCATCCGGCCGAAACCGGATCTGTGTGATCTGGATGGGCTGGTCGGGGAAGAGGGTGGAAGAGTAGAGCTCCTGCTGACGGATCGGCACGCTGGCCACCACCGAAGTGCCTGACCCTTCAATCCCGGCTGCGTCGGCCGGAACAACAGCAAGCGCATCGGGCTTCGGGAGAACCAGAACCCGCACGGACTTCGATGTGGCCGACCCGTTCTTGTTGCTGGCAACCATCGAATACATACCGGTTTGAGCAGGCGACACGTTGGCGAGCGTGAGGGTGCTATTCACCGCCCCATCGATAGCCACCCCGTCCTGAAACCACTGGAAGGTAAGAGGTGGAGCTCCGGTCGCAGTCGCGACCAGCGAAATCGCCTGACCTTCCACGAGCGCGGCGCCCACGGGCTGCAATGAGATCTGGGGCGGCACAGTGTCATCGATTGTGTAGACGAAGTCGATGACGTCCGCCCCAGAATTGCTGGCCGTAGCGGTGGCAGCGTCGGGTTGGCCATCGTTGTAAAGCATGGACACCGGTCCACCAGCTAGGCTGGCTGCGTCCGTATGAAAGCGCTTGGGGAGGGTTGATGTGTTACGGTAATCGAGGAGGAGGTTTCCCTTGGAGGGGTCAAATCGGAACGGCTGCTGGAGCGGAAGCCGTATATCGAACGCTTTAGGACCGGCAGCAGGCCCATCAAATGCTGTGCTGAACGTCCAACGCCCAGAATGCACCAGCTGAGCATCTAGCCCAACATTGTTGGCGAAAGTAGTGCTTAGTTTTCCAGGAGCATTGGTTGTGGTAGAAAGCTGAAATGAGATGCTGTCAAGCGTTCCTGTAAAGGCCCCCACCGCGTAGGTCACATCAGGCCGAAACCGGAGCTCGTGGATCACGATCGGGTATGATGGGAATAGCGAGTTGGAATACACCTCCTGAAGTCGGATCCGGACGCTAAATCCTGCAGAAGCTCCTGGCCCTTCAACCGAAGCCAATGAACTCGGGGCGATTAGCTGACTAGCAGACTGAGGCAACACGTAAAGAAATGCCTCTGCACTCACAGCGGTTCCAAAGCGGTTGGACACGACCACGGAGTAAGGTCCTTCGTCGCTAGCCAGGATACTTTGGATCAAGAGTGCGGAGTTTGTAGCCCCCGGTATTGGCAGACCGCGAAAAGTCCACTGATACCCAAACGGCTCCGCACCGGCCGCCCCGACTGAAAATGAAACAGGGTTTCCCTCGTTCGCGATCTGGTCTACTGGGCCCTGCACAATAACCGGGGGTGACGTGCCGTCCAAATCATATACCAGTTCAAGGACATCGGCGCCTATGGTGCCGGAACTCGCGATTTGCGCGTCCGGTTGGCCATCGCTGTAGATCATACGAACACTTCCCGAGGG
>DMJJ01000049.1 GCA_003452185.1 Verrucomicrobiales bacterium
TGCTCTTCCGATCTGGTTCCATTTCCCCGCCTCCCTCGTGCACGCGGGATCTGGCAGGTCGTCCTCCTAACCAGCCTCCTGGTGCTCCTGCTGCTGGGGTCGGGGGACGGGAGCCCGGCCGGGGCGGCTGAGGCGGGCGCGGAGAGCCGGCTGGGGGAGCTGGATCGCTTCTGGGCCCGGATCGCCCGCGCTGTCCGGGAGGGGGACTTCGAAGCCTATCAGGCGACGTGTCATCCGGACGGGGTCCTGGTGCGTGGGGCTGCCCGGACCACCCTCCCGCTGACGGAGGCCCTTGCCGGCTGGAAGGCCGGGTTTGTCGAGACCCGCTCCGGCCGGGTGAAGGCCGGCGTGGAATTCCGGTTCTCGCAGCGTCTTGGGGAGGCGTCATCGGCGCACGAGACCGGGATCTTTCACTATTTCACGATCACGGCGGACGGGGAACGGAAGGAGAGCTATGTCCACTTTGAAGCGGTTCTCATCAAGCGGGGGGGCTGGCAGACGCTGACCGAGTACCAAAAAGCCCCGGCGACGCGGGCGGAGTGGGAGGCGTTGAAGTAGGGGTGTCTCGGCGGGGGGGCTGGACGCCCTATTCCCCGTCCGCGCCACGGATCCTCTGCAACAGCCGTGCCTTGGCCCAGCTCCAGTACCGCTGGGCGGAGCGGGGGGAGATTCCGAGGGCCTCCGCAGTCTGGTCCTGGGTGAGCCCGGCGAAATAGCGGAGCTTCACGACAAGGGCGGCCTCCGGGGCCTCCTGCTCCAGATCGGTGAGCGCCTCGCTGATGCGGATCAGGCGGTCGTCCGGGCCTGGGGCCGGCAGCTCCATGCTCCCGTCGTCGAGAGGGACCCGTTCGAGGTTCCCCCCGTGGCGGAGGCGACCCTTTCGGCGGGCATTCTCCACGAGGATCCGTCGCATCGCCTCGGCCGCCGCACCGAAGAAATGCCCCCGGCTGTTCCAGAGCCGCTCCTGGTCCCCACCCGTCAGCCGGAGCCAGGCCTCGTGGACCAGGGCCGTCGGCTGGAGGGTTTGCCCGGGCTTCTCCTGGTGGAGGCGCGCGGCCGCCAGGGTGCGGAGCTCCTGATAGACGAGCGGGAGGAGCTCCGAGGCGGCTTTGGGATCATTCTCCCCGATGCGGTCGAGGATGCGGGTGACATCGCCCATGGGGCGGAGCCTGCCAGCGGGGAGGGCCGGGGGTGAAGGCAAAACAGGCCGCTCGCGGCCCCCGTCAAAAAAAACGTCCATTTTTCTGGCCTGATCCCGCACGCTGCGACGCACTAGGGATTAGAGGCCTCAATGAACGACCAGTGGCTCAAAGAAGTGGAGATCCTGAATGGCGCCCTCGACCGGACCGATCCGGCCGCGCGGGCGGCGTACCTTGACGAGGCGTGCGGCGGCGACCCGGCGCTCCGGCGTCGGATCGAGGCGATGCTCCAGATTCAAGAGGATGCGGAGGACTTTTTCGCGGCCCCCGACGCCGGGCAAACCCGGCCGGTGCCCCCTCCCGCGGACCCGGCCCCGATGACCCTCGGGAACTACAAGCTCAGGGAAAAGCTCGGGGAGGGGGGCTGCGGCGAGGTGTACGTCGCGGAGCAAACGGCACCCGTCCGACGCCGTGTCGCCATCAAGCTCATCAAGCCCGGGATGGACACCCGCGAGGTGATCGCCCGGTTCGAGGCCGAGCGCCAGGCCCTGGCCTTGATGGACCATCCGAACATCGCACGGGTGTTTGACGGCGGGACGACCGCGGCGGGGCGGCCCTACTTCGTGATGGAGCTGGTCCGGGGGATCCGGATCACCGACTACTGCGACCAGGCCCAGCTGGACACGGCGGGACGGCTTGAGCTCTTCATCAAGGTCTGCCACGCCATCCAGCATGCCCACCAGAAGGGCGTCATCCATCGCGACATCAAGCCGTCGAACATCCTGGTCACCCTGCACGACGGCGTTCCGGTGCCGAAGGTGATCGACTTCGGGATCGCCAAGGCAACAGAGGTGCGGCTTACGGAGGCGACGATCTACACCCAGCTTCACCAGTTCATGGGGACCCCGGCGTATATGAGTCCCGAGCAGGCGGAGTTTAGCGGGCTGGACATTGACACGCGGAGCGACATCTACAGCCTGGGCGTTCTGCTCTACCAGCTGCTGACCGGGCGAACCCCGTTCGAGGGAAAGGAGCTGCTCTCCCTTGGGGTCGAGGCGATGCGGAAGGTCATTCGTGAGCAGGAGCCGCGTCGTCCCAGCACGGCACTTGAGACCCTGCGGGCGGAAGAGCTGACCACCGTGGCCCGCCAGCGGGCGGTCGAGCCCCCGCGGCTGGTGCATCTCCTGAAGGGGGACCTCGACTGGATCGTGATGAAGTGTCTCGAGAAGGACCGGTCCCGCCGGTACGAGACTGCGAGCGGGCTGGCTGCCGACCTCTTGCGCCATCGTGAGAACGAGCCGGTGCTGGCCCGTCCCCCCTCGACCCTCTATCGGGCGCGAAAGGCGGTTCGAAGGCACCGGACCGTCTTCGCCGTCGCGGCGCTTTTGTTCCTGGCGGTGCTCGGCGGGCTGGGGGTGGCGTTGGTCGGCCAGCACCGGGCCAGGGTGTCGGAGCAGGTTGCGATTGTCGCCAGGAGGGAGGCGGAGGCGATTTCGGACCTGTTCAGCCGGCTGATCACCAGCCCCGACCCCGGGCGGGATGGGAAGAGCGTCACCGTGTTCGAGGTCCTGGAGGGGGGGCAGGCCGAGATCGAGAAGGCGCTCGCGCCCTATCCGCTGAGGCAGGCGCGGATGAAGCTCCTGCTCGCCCGGACCTACCGCCGGCTCCACCTCGCCAGCCAGGCTCTCCCCCTGGGGGAGTCATCTCTCGATTACCTTTCGACCCACCTTGGGGCTGACCACTTCGAGACGCTGGTGGCGATGTACGAACTGGGGCTCACGTATGAGGCGCTGGCGCAGGCCGACAAGGCGAGCCAGCTGAAGGAGAGGGCGCTAAGCCGTGCACGGAAGCTTCCGGACCCCCCGCATCTGGAAGCGATCCAGTCCATGTCCGCGGCGCGGTCCTGGCCGGCCAATCGCCGGCAGGCGGCCGAGGGGATGGAGCTCAACGAGGAGATCTACGAGCTTCGCCTCCGGGCCAAGGGTCCGGAGGACCGGGAGACCCTTCTGGCGATGTGGAACCTCGGCTCGAGCTACGGGATCCTGGGGCCCGAGGGCCGCGAGAGGGGGATGGAGCTCTGGAAGCGGGTCCTGGAGATGAGCACCCGCCGGCTCGGGCCTGCGGATGAGTTTACGCGGACCGTCATTCACAACATCGGGGTGGTCTATTCCCGCAGCGGCCGCGACGTTGAGGCGGCGGCGTTGCTGGAGGAGGAGACCCGTCTCTGCCGGGCCGCCTGGCCGCCCGAGGATGAACGATCCCGGGGGCCCATAGGGTATCTGGCCCGGGTCTACACCCGGCTGGGCCGGGGAGCGGAGGCTGCGGCCTTGTACAACGAGGCCGTGGGCTTCGCGCAGGCGAACCTTGCCAAAGTCTCGGCTGAGCCGGGGGCGGACGAGCGGAAGCGGCTTCAGGCCTCGCTGGCGCTTGCGCTTCGGCTGAACGATGCCGGTCGGTTTGCCGAGGCCGAGCCCCATCTGAGGCGACTCCTGACCCTGGCACGAGAGAAGGGGCCGACGGCGGATTTCGACTGGGGGGGCACTTGGGGGCGCGTGAATCTCGCCTCCTGCCTCGGGATGTTGGCGAGTTGCCTCAGCCATCAGAAGTCGTATCCCGAGTCGATCGCACTCTATCGCGAGGCGCTGGCCCTGTACCAGACCCACCCGGAGCATTACTTCAAGGAGGATCGGGAGCGGGTGCATCTCCTCCGGATCCAGAACAACCTTGGCCTGGCCCTGGTGGGAGCGGGGCAATACGGGGAAGCCGAGCCTTTGATTCTGGCGGCCGTCGAGGGGCTCAGCTCCCCCCTCTTCCAGACCAACAGCGAGGATTCCTCCGAGGTCTACGACGCCGGGGCAAAACTCTATGAAGCCTGGGGCAAGCCGGAAAAACTCGCCGCCTGGAAAGCCGCGCACGCGGCACGCTGACCCCGGGGCAGAACGGGAGGCGCCTGCGGTCATGGCGCTGAGGGGATGATGCAGTCGAGGCCGATGAGGTACCTGAAGCCCTTGGCCATCGGGTTCGCGTCAATGGCCTCGAAGCGGATCAGGAATGCGCCGGCCTCCGGCTCCCAAACCCCGAGGTCAATCGGGCCGGTCGGGAGGACACTCTCCGCGTAGCCGTCAAACTCCCGGGCCGGCTTTCCGTTGACGCTCACCCGCACGATCCCGTAGTCGGCCGCTTTGGTGGCATGAAGGGTCAGGCGGCGAGCCCTGCCGGCCGTGATCCGCTGCTCGATGAAGGCACCGGCCTGCCGGGCCGGGAGCAAGAGTTGTCGGTCGTCGCTCCAGCCGTTGCCGAACGGGGTCATCCATTGGGGCGTGGCATCGAGGCCCGGGCTATGGGAGGTCACCGGGAGGGATTCGCACTCGATCGCCCCCGGGAATCGGACGGGGAGTTGTGCAACGGGGATGGGGCGGGTCGCCTCGGCTGGGGACGGGGGGGCGGCGGCCACCGCTCCGGGGAAGGCGTACCAGTAGGTGGTGGCGGCAAAGTTCACGCGGGCCGCGTCACTCCAGTGGATGATCTCCATGTCGAACTCGAGCGACGTGTTGAACGGAATCCCGTCCAGGTTGCGGGTGCGGGTGAAGGTGTTGTGTCCCACGGAACTGATGTGGTCGGCCCGGACCGCGTTCGCCCACGGTGTGTGGTACAGGATCACCGGCGCCCAAGAGGCGTTGTAGTAGTCCTCCAGGCCGGTTCCCAGGTGGGAGGGGAAGGCCTCGCCATCGACCCGGATCTTCTCGTCCCCCTCGCCGTACCAGGCCCGCGTGTTGTTGAAGACCGCCAGGGTGTCTCCCACCAGAACACCCCGGCCCGAGGCGCCGAGATAACGCCAGTCGCGGCTCGGCCTTACCGGAATGTCGCACTCCTGCCTCCAGCTTGCGTGAAAGTGCATGGAGCGGGCGTCCCAGTCCCATTTGCTGGTGCGCGCGGCGAGATCAACCTGGACCGGCCGGGAGCCAAGGTTCGACACGGTGATCCGGGCTGACTTCCGATACGGCATCACCCATCGGCAGGTCATTGTCCCATCCGGTGTGACGGTGCGATACCAGCTGCGGATCTCGTTGGTGCCGACCCCTGAGCCGAAGAAGTCGCTGAGGGGCGTCCAGACTGTTTCCTCCCCGTCGAAGGTGACCCTGAGGATGGAGGCCCGGAGCGAGGACTCGATGTCGCCCTGGACTGAGAATTTAACGGTGAGCTGACGCACCGCGGCCGAGCCGGGGGGCAGATCGAGGGTTCCCAGCGATCCGGGGGCGATCTGCTGCCGCATCCGGTGGTCGCGGCCCCCGGTGTATGCGGGCGGCTGCAGCAGCCTCGTGTTGGCGTGCTGGATCCCCTTGCGAGCGCGTTCCAACTCCGTCGTCGAGAAGCTCCGGACCGGCGTGCCCGCGGCGTAGGTGCGGTAGTTGATCTGGTAGTAGCGGGGGGGCATCGGGCCCGGTTCGCGCTCCTCCCAGGTGACCTTGCAGTGTTGGGCATAGGGAAGGGGCAGATAGAGGGTGTTGCCTCCCGGTTTATCCGGGGCGTAGTTCGCGTGGGGGGCGAGGAGCGGGCGGCCGAGGCCGAGGCCGGAGGCGAGGAGATCAAACCCGGGGATCTCCAGCCGTGGCTCCCTCTCCCGGTCGAAGTAGAAGCGGAGCACCCCGGCCCGGTGCGCGTCGGTGGTCAGCCAGAAACGGACGATTGCGCCCGGGCCCTCGGCATCGAGCATCACCCGTTCCCTGCGGCCATCGTGTTCCTCAACCCGGATGAATTGGGAGTTGTCCGCGTTCCCAAACCAGCCGGGCTGGTCGGGGGCCCGTTCGGCCCGGTCATAGCTGCTGGCCTGGCGACAGGTGAATTCGGGCGCAGGCCATCGTGCCACCGACTCAGGCCGGACCATTTCCTCGAGGAGCGATTGAACGGTCACCGGGCGCCGGGCCTCGCGGGGTGAGGGCGGGAACCCAAGAGCGCTGACCACCGCGTCGAACGCCGGCTTGGGCTGGCCGGCCCGGTCGAAGAGGAGGGGGTGGTTGACCCGCGGCCAGGGGAAGCCGTTCAGCCAGCTCTGGCCGTCGTGAAGGTTCCAGAACGAGACCCGGGCGATGGTCTCCGCATGCTTCACGAGGAGCCGGAACAGCCGGGCATACTGCTCCGCCTGCCGCTGGAGGACGTCCGCAGGGCATCCTTCGCGATAGGGGTCGAGTTTCGAGAGCGCCTCCCGTTGACGGCCCCCGTCGGCCCACCATCCACCGCGCGGGATCACATCGATGTCGAGCTCGGAGACGATGACTTTGACGCCGAGGGCCTCCATCTCCACCAGCATCGCCTCGATGTCGGCGAAGGGGACGTGATCGAGCTCGTAGTGGCCCTGAAGGCCAACCGCATCGATGGGCACCCCCTGGTTTCGGAGGCTTTTGACAAGCCGGACCTGCTTGGCGCGCTTGGCGGGCAGCTCGTTGTTGTAGTCGTTGTAGACCAGCAGAGCCCCGGGATCCGCGGCCCGGGCGGCTCGGAACGCCTCGGCGATGAACTCCTCGCCGGCGGCGCGCGACCACCCGGACGGCCTGAGGTAGTTCGTGCCGTCGTCCAGGGCCTCATTCACGACATCCCACATCGCCATCCGGCCCCGATACCTTCCCGCGACGGCGCTGATGTGTGCCCGCATGCGGGCGATGAGCTGCTCGCGGGGGGCGGTGTGGGTGCCCTCCTGAAAGAACCACCCCGGGGTCCGGTCATCCTTGGCCCAGACAAGGCAATGACCCACCACCTTGAGGTGGTGACGGGTGGCGAACCCGACGAAGTCATCGGCCTGTGCGAACTCGAACCGGCCCTCCGCGCGTTGAACCGGGTCCGGCTTTAGGCAGTTCTCCGGCGTGACGGTGTCGAATTGCGAGGTCAGCAGAGGCCAGTCCCGGGGATGCGCCGAGATCTGGTCGGAGAGGCCCACCCCCATTGCGAAGCGGCCCCGGGCAGCCTCGTGAAGGGAAACCTCCGCGGTGCCTGCGGCGGACCGGCAGGGTGCCGAGGCTGCTCCCAGCCCGAGGAGCAGGGCGGCGAGGATCAGGCCGGCTGGGGTCTTGCGGAGCGATCGGGCCGGGGGGAGCGGAGTCATCCTCCTGAGACTGCCCTGGCCGGGTCGGGTTGTCGCCTCGATTTCTGCAAGGGCTTTCGATCGCGGGCGGGGAGGGTCCATGGGGCATCTATTCTCTTTTCCAACCCGGTTTGGAATGGTATGGTCCCCCATCCCCACGGCCAGAGGCGTACCCTCCCCGAGGGGTTTGGTTGCGTTGTGACCCTCACTCATTCCAGTTCCATGCGGCGATTTTTTCTTACCCTACTCCTCTCCACTGCCTCCCTGGTCGCCTCCGCAGCCAATGCGGAACCCTCCCTGCTGATCTCGGAGTTTCTGACCCTGAACGTGGGGGGACTGGTTGACCAGGATGGGGACTCGTCCGACTGGATCGAGATCTACAACTACGGCACGCAGGGGGTCAACCTTGGCGGGTGGCATCTCACGGATGATGCCGGCTATCTTCCCAAGTGGACCTTCCCTGCGACCAACATCGCCCCCCAGCAATTCCTGGTGGTCTTCGCCTCGGGGAAGAACCGTGCCGTTGCCGGGGCGGAGCTTCATGCCAGCTTCCAGCTCAACACCGCGGGGTCGTATCTTGGGCTCGTGCGTCCGGATGGGGTCACGGTGGAATCCGACTACGCGCCGATGTTTCCCCCCCAGACGGAAAACGTCTCCTACGGCCTGGTCCCGGTGTTCAAGAGTGTCCCGCTGGTGGTCGAGGGAAAGGCGGCCGCGTGGTGGATCCCGACCGTCGCTTCCGACCTCCCGTCCGACTGGGTGAATCCAGGGTTTGACGACACCGCGTGGCGTGCAGGCGTCGTGCCGCTTGGGTTTGATGCCGGGCATGTGGTGGGAGACCTTGGGGGCGCCCGGACGAACCTTGCCCGCGGGCGCTCGGCCATCCAGTCCTCCACCCTCTCTCCCTACACCGCCGGTCTCGGCGTGGATGGGAATCTGACCAACTTCACCCACACGCTTCCCGGCCAGAAGCTCCCTGCCACGTGGGAGGTGAATCTGGCCACCAACACCCTCATCGACGAGGTGGTGGTGTTCAACCGGGGGGATGGGTGCTGCGGCTCGCGGCTCCGCGACATCACGATCTGGATCCTCTCGCAGGATGGGAAGACCACGAACTACGTCTCCCCGCTGCTCAACCCTGAGAACGTGCTCGGGGGGGGCGGCCTCGCGGGACCGCCGAGCCTGACCCTGAACCTGAGCAGCGTGAACGGGGCGCCGGTGCTGGGGGGGCGGGTGCGGGTTACCCGGACGCCCGATCCTGACCTCTCCGGTTCAGGAGGGCAGGGGGATGCCAATGAGGCCGATGTGCTGGCGATGGCCGAGGTCGTTGTCTCGCCCTACGTGCCCCCGCCGACCTTCCGTTCCATGGTGCAGACCGATGTCCAGTCCCAGATGCTGGGGGTTGGGGCCTCGGCCCTGGTCCGGATCCCGTTCCTGGTGGTCCTGGAGAACCTGCCGACACTGGAGTCGTTGACCCTCCGGATGAAGTACGACGACGGGTTCGTGGCCTATCTCAACGGGGTCAAGATTGCGGAGGCGAACGCCCCCTCCTTGCTGGCATGGGATTCCGCGGCCGTCCGGGAGCACCCGGATCCGGCGGCCATCCAGTTTGAGGATTTCGATGTCACGTCGCGCACCAATCTTCTCCAGGAGGGGATTAACGTCCTGGCCATCCAGGGGCTGAACCTATCGGCCTCGGACGATGATTTCCTGCTTTCACCCCAGCTCGTCGGGCGGACTCCGACCGTGTTTGTCCCGAACTACTTCAGCCAGCCCACTCCGGGGGGGACGAACCAGCCTGGGACCATCGGGTTGGTGGCGGACACCAAGTTCAGCGTTGATCGCGGGTTCTTCGACACCCCGTTTGATGTCACCATCACGACGGCGACCGAGGGGGCGCAGATCCGGTACACGACCAACGGGTCTGCGCCGAGTGCGGTTACCGGCATCCCGTACACCGGGCCGATCCACATCGACCACACCACGGTGTTGCGCGCCGTGGCGGTGAAGCCGAACTACACCCCCTCGGACGTCGACACGCAGACCTACCTGTTCCTGGACCAGGTGGTGGCGCAGAGTGCGAAATCGGCCACCGGGTCGGGGTTTCCGGCGGCGTGGGGAAGCGGCCTTGCCGACTACGCGATGGATCCGAGGATCACCACCAACGCCCTCAATTCCCCGAAGATCGTCCCGGCGCTCCGCTCCCTGCGGACCGTCTGCCTGACCACGAGCGTTTCCAACCTCTTCGATTCCGCGAAGGGGATCTACGCAAACCCGCTCAGCTCGGGAGTCGCGTGGGAGCGGCTGGCTTCCATGGAGATGATCGACACGAACGGCGCCTCGGAGTTTCAGCACAACTGCGGGCTGCGCATTCAGGGGGGCTATTTCCGGGACCCCGGGGTGACCCGCAAGCACTCGTTCCGGGTGTTGTTCAAGTCGGAATACGGAACCTCCCGCCTCCGGCATGATCTGTTCCGCTCCGACGATGCCGTTGCGGAGTTCGACACCCTGGTGTTGCGGGCGGGTGCGAACGACGGCTACGCGTGGGCTGATGCGAAGGACACCGAGCAGTTCATCCGGAACCGGTTTGGCGGCGACCTGGACCGCGAGCTTGGGAACGTATCGACGCACGGCATCTTTGTTCACCTGTACCTGGACGGCCTGTACTGGGGGGTCTACGAGCTGTGCGAGCGCCCGAATGAGGACTTCTCCGCCTCCTACTTCGGCGGGGATTCCGCGAACTGGGATTCGAACAACGCCGGGGACATCAAGAATGGCGACCTCGCGGCATGGAACGCCTTCAACGGAATCCTGACCAAGGGGACCTCGGTCGCCGACTACGAGAAGGTGCAGGGAAATGCCCCGGACGGGACGCGGAGCCCGGACTATCCCGTCTACCTCGACAAGGTGAACTACATCGACTACATGATCGCGAACATGTGGGGGGGCAACTGGGACTGGCCGAACAAGAACTTCTGGTTTGGCCGGGAGCGAACGAACACCAGCACCGGGTTCAAGTTTTACATGTGGGACTTCGAGAACACGATGGGCAACAACCGTGACCGCTCCCCCGTGACGATGGTGTCACCCCGGCCTGAGATCGAGTCCTCGTGGGTCGCCCAGCCTCACTTCTACATGAAGAACATCGCGGAGTACCGGATGGATTTCGCCGACCGGATCCAGCGCCATTTCTTCAACGGGGGGGCCCTGACTCCCGCGGTATTGATGCAGCGCTACCAGAAGCTGGCGGATGGCATCGAGCTGGCAATCCTTTGCGAGACCGCCCGCTGGGGGGATGACAACCTGAACCCGCCCCAGACGATCGACGCCTGGCGCCGGGAGCGCGACTGGATCCTGGGGACCTACCTCCCGCAGCGGAGCGACATCGTGCTGAAGCAGTTCAGGGCGGCCGGGCTCTATCCGACCCTCGCGCCACCGGCCTTCAGCCAGATGGGGGGTACGGTGCTGCCGGGGTTCACCCTGACGCTCTCCCACACGAACGCGACAGGGGATATTTATTTCACCGCGAACGGGTCGGATCCGCGGATGATCGGCGGTGGGATCTCCCCCTCGGCCCAGCTCTACGCGGGCCCGCTTCCCATCAGCGGCAACACCCTCATCCGGGCGCGGGTCAAGAGCGGCACCGGTTGGAGTCCCCTGGTGGAGGCCCCGTTCACCACGGCCGCGTATTTCGGCGGGCTTGTCATCAGCGAGATCATGTACAATCCGGTCGGCACCTCGACGCAGGTGGGGGATGAGTTCGAGTTCCTGGAGCTTCAGAATACTGGCACGACCAGCCTCGACCTGGGGGGGCTCGCCTTCGTCTCCGGCATCAGCTTCACCTTCACCAACGGGACCGTGTTGACTCCCGGGGGATTCTTCCTCCTGGCCCGCAACCCTGCCGCGTTCTCGAGCCGGTATCCCGGGACCCTCGTGAACGGGGTTTACACGGGGTCCCTGGCCAACGGAGGCGAGCGCCTCACCCTGTCGCATGAGTTGTTGGGGACGATCCTCTCGTTCGTTTATGGCGACACGGCCCCCTGGCCGTTGACGGCTGACGGTCTGGGGTTTTCCCTGGTCTTGAGGCATCCTGGGTCGGGGGAGAATCCGGACCGTCCCTCCAGTTGGAAGGCGAGCGCCGCGGTGGGAGGGTCGCCAGGGGGGGCGGAGCCTGCCGGCTCGATTCCGGCGGTGGTGATCAATGAGGTGATGTCGCATGGGGGGGCGGGCCAGGATGCCGTGGAGCTTCACAACGCCACCCCGTTTGACGTCCCGGTCGGGGGATGGTTCCTCACCGACTCGACGGCCCTGCTGAAGCGGTATCGCATCCCTGGCGGGGCCGTCATCCCTGCGGGCGGATTCCTTGTGTTGGGGGAGGCGCAGTTCAACCCGGCCGGCTCCCCGGCGGCGTTCAGCCTCAGCTCCAGCGGGGACGAGGTCTATCTGTTCTCGGCGGATTCCGCCGGGAACCTGACGGGCTACAGCCACGGGTTCAAGTTTGGGGCCGCCGCGGAGGGGGTCACCTTCGGGCGCCATCTGGTCAGCACGGGGGATGAGGACTTCGCTGCCCAGCGTGCGACGACTCTTGGCGCCACCAACAGCGGGCCGAGGATCAGCCCCGTGGTGATCTCGGAGATTCAGTATCATCCGGCACCCGATGACATTCCGTTCGTGGAGATTCACAACGCCTCCGGCACCCCGGTGCCGCTTTTCGATGTCCTGTACCCGACCAACAGCTGGCGTCTCAAAGGGGCCGGTTTTGTGTTCCCCTCCGGGGTTGTCCTTGCGGGCGGCCAGTTCGCCCTGATCGTGGGCTCGGCCCCGGAGGCCTTCCGCGCCCGGTATGGGGTCGACCCGTCGGTGCCGGTCTTCGGTCCGTACTCCGGCTCGCTCCAGAACAGCGGCGAGCTCCTCGAGCTCCAACGGCCTGCCCCGCCCGACACCAACAAGGTCGACTTCATCACGCTTGATTTTGTGCGCTACAACGATCGTGGGGGGTGGCCGGCGGCCTCCGATGGCGGCGGGCCGTCGCTGCAGCGACTGGAGGATTCGGCCTACGGCAACGACCCGGTCAACTGGGTCGCCGGGCGGGCCACCCCCGGGCGAAGCTGGGCCGGGGGGGTCCGGCCGACCCTCACCACCCAGCCGAGGAGCGCGGTCCTGATCGTGGGCGGCACCACAAATCTGGAGGTGGCGGCGGTGAGCGATCAGCCGATCCAGTACCAGTGGCGCTTCAACGGAAGCCCCATCCCGGGGGCGGTCAGCCCCTTGCTGGCGCTCACAAATGTCCAAACCGCGCAGTCCGGATACTACAGTGTGGTGGCGTTTGGTGAGGGTGGAGCCGTGGTCAGCTCGAACGCGCTGCTGAGTGTCCTGGTGCCGGCGCGCATCGTCTCCCAGCCCGTGAGTCTCTTTGCCCTCCTGGGCTCCAACGCGTCGCTTACCATCAGTGCCATCAGCACCACTCCGCTCACGTACCAGTGGCGGTTCAACGGGGCGGAGATCCCGGGGGCGAATCTCCCGACGCTCCTGATCAAGGGGGTCGGCCCCCAGAACATCGGGACCTACACGTGCGTGGTGGCCGATGGCGTCGGCCCCGTGGAAAGCCAGCCGGCCACGCTCACGATCGTGACCAAGGCGGTTGTGATCGAACCCCCCATCCCGCTCGAGGTGGTGCAGGGAGGGGTGGCGACATTCAGCGTGGTGGGGGATGGGACCTTGCCGCTCACCTATCGATGGAGGAAGAATGGCGCGGTGGTCACGAACATGATCCTGGACCGGAAGATCGGCCTGTACACCCTGACCAACGTGCAGCCGGCCAATGCCGGACGTTACTCCGTCGTCCTGACAAACGTGGCGGGGGCCGCCTCCGCCACCACGGATGTCCTGCTGACCGTGCTCCCGGACTCCGACGGGGACGGGATCCCCGACGACTGGGAAACCCGCTTCGGCCTGAAGCCGAACGATCCCACCGATGCGCTGCTCGATCCGGATGGGGATCTTGTGAGTAACCGGGCCGAGTATCTCGCGGGGACCGATCCGGGAGACCGTTCGAGCTTCCTGAAGGTGGAGGGGATCTCGGCGGACGGCGCGGGCGTGGCCCTCGAGTTTCTGGCCGCCGCCAAGCACACCTACTCCATCCTGTACAGGGAGGGTCCCTCTGACCTGACCTGGAAGGTCCTGGCCAACGTCCCTGCGAGGGTGACCAACCGTCTCGAGCGCGTGGTCGACCCCGCGGTGCAGGTCTCGGAACGGCTCTACCGTCTCGGCACCCCGGCCACACAGGTCCCCTGACCGCGGGGCGTCCTTCTGGTTTTTTCGGGGTGCGGGCGGCTCCAGCCGCCCGCACCCGTTGTTAGCTCTGGCAAAACCGAGGCCTCCCTGCGAGTTTTCGTCCCACCAGTTGCCTTGCCACCCCCGAACAATCGGGGTTGCGTGTTGCAATCCCTTGGATTCGGGCGGCACAGGGTGACGGCGACTCATTGACCCTTCATGAAAACCACCCCAAGAGTCCTGGGCCTCTTTCTCCTCGTGGGCCTCCCCTGCCTGCCGCTTACCGCCGGGGCCGACGACGATCCCGGGCACTCGCGCCATGGTACCGCTTTCGACTCCGGATTGCGCCAGCGGCCCTGGAAGATGGAAGGGATCGGTCGCTCGCACTTTGAGATCACAACCCGCGTGCCCGAGGTTCAGGAGTGGTTCGATCAGGGGCACACCCTCCTGCACTCCTTCTGGTGGGAGGAGGCTGAGCGGTCCTTTCGCTGGTGCCTGAAGCTGGATCCCGGGTGCGCCATGGCGTACTGGGGCCTGGCCCGGTGTGGATCCCCGGTCGACACCCCGGAGACGAAGCGGTATCTGGATTTTCTCAACGGGGCGATCGAGCGCAAGGGAGGGGTCAGCGAGCGGGAGCGGATGTACATCGAGGCCTGGCAGGCAGCCTACACTGGCGAGGGGGCGGCCTTGGACCACAAGGCCCGCACGCAGGTTCAGATCCGGAAGATGCAGCAGCTCGTGAACCGGTATCCGGAGGACCTCGAGGCCAAGGCTCTTCTGGTCCTCATTTCGATCGACCCGGCCCATGCCGTCGGCACCGAGTTGCTCATCCAGCAGATCCTCGCCCGGGATCCCGACCATCCCGGCGCGCACCATTACCGAATCCACAACTGGGACGGGGTCGCGCCGGAGCAGGGGCTGCCGAGCTGCCTGCGTTACGGGCTCCTCGCCCCAAACATCGGCCACGCCGACCACATGCCCGGGCACAACTACACGAAGATGGGGCTCTGGCACGAGGCGGCCTGGTCGATGGACAGCGCGACCCGGGTGGAGCTGCGGTATATGAACCGTCAGTTGGCGCTTCCGTACGAGACCTGGAACTACGCCCACAACCGGAACTACCTTTGCTACATCCAGGAGCAGCTGGGGCTCGTCTCTGCCGCCCTCCAGGGGGCACGGGATCTCCTCGCTGCGCCGCGGGACCCGGAGTGGAACAAGGACAACAGCTACGGAGCCTATGACCAGGGGATTCAGGCGCTGGTGCGCGGCCTGGTGAAGTTCGAGCGATGGGAGGACATCCTTGCGACCTCGAACGCGGTCGCCATCCCGTGGCGCGACATCCCGAGCGACAAGGAGCTCCGGGCCTTCGCCGAGACCCTGGCCCATGTCGGGAAGGGGGATCACGCAAAGGCGCGCGTCCGGCTTCAGGAGCTGAAGGCGGGGGGAGGGACTCGTAAGGAAAAAGGGAGCGAGGCCCCCGGACTCCCGCCCACCTGGGTGAAGGCGGCTGAGGGAATCCTCCTGGCTGCCGAGGGCAATCTCCTCGATGCCACGCGGCTCCTCACCGACGCCGCATCCCAGGAGACCAAGGACCGGGAGGCGGGAGCCTTTCCCAATGATCCCCCCGGGTCTCCCTGGCCCGTGAACCGGGTGCTGGGGGATGTGTACGCGAATCGCGGCGAGCACCGACTGGCCGTGGAGGCGTACGAGCGGGCGCTGGCCCAGGAGCCGTACGACGCCTTCACCCTCTCGGGGCTGGCGAGGTCGCGGGTGGCGCTGGGGGACCCGGCCCGGGCTCAAACCGACTTCGGCCGCCTGCTGCACGTCTGGTCGGGAGCCGATCCGGGTCTCAGATGGATGGCGGCCGCCCGCTCGCTCCCACTGAAGGTGGAGGCGCTCGCACCGAAGTTGGCCCCCGAACGGCCCTACCGGATCGACTCGCTGGCCCACTTGGGCCCCATCGATTGGCAGCCGTACCCGGCACCCCAGCTCCGCTGCGTCGACGCCGAGGGAAAACCGGTCACCTTGGAGGAGTTTCGGGGCAAGAACGTCCTCCTGGTCTTCTACCTGGGGGACGAATGCGCCCATTGCGTCGAACAGCTCAAGGGGATCAATGCACGGGCCGACGACTGGGCCAACGAGAACACGGTGGTCCTGGGGGTCAGCAGCGCGACCCCGGAGCAGAACAAGGCTTCAGCCAAGCTCGGGAAGCTGCCGATGCGGCTTCTCTCGGACCACGAGCATGAGAACGCCCGGCGTTTCGCCTCCTATGACGATTTTGAGGAGCTGGAGCTCCACTCCACCCTCCTGATCGACACCCAGGGCCGCGTCCATTGGAAGCGGACGGGGGGAAAGCCATTCTCGGATGTGGAGTTCCTGCTCGCCTCCGTGAAGCGCATGAACGGGGAGCCGGGGGCGCTGGCTGCCCCGGTGGGGGAAAAGAAGTGAGCGCCCCTTCCCGTCGCACCGGGTCCCTCCTGCTCCTCTGGCTGCTGGGGTGGGGGGTCGCGACCTCGGGAGTCGTGGCCGCACCCGTGCCTCTGCACGTGGTGGGGAACCACCTCGAGGATTCCGCAGGGCATCGCGTGAGGCTGCAGGGGGTCAATCTCCCGAGCCTCGAATGGTCGGAGGCGGGTGACCACCTCTTCGAGTCCCTCGACGTGGCGATGGAGGGGTGGGGGGCGCGGTTGATCCGCCTTCCGCTGAGCCAGGACTTCTGGGCTGGCCAGGCCCGTGGTGCCCGGTCCCGGGAGGCCGCGGACGCCTACCACACGAGGGTCGACCGGGTGGTCCGGCGCGCCGCGGACCGCGGATCCTACGTGGTGATCGACCTCCATTGGTCGGACGGGGGGGTATGGGGAGAGCATGTCGGGCAGCATGCGATGCCGGATGACAACAGCCTGCTCTTCTGGAAGGAGGCGGCCGCGCGTTATGCGAACAACCCTGCCGTGCTATTCGACCTGTACAATGAGCCGCACGACGTTTCCTGGGAGGTTTGGCGTGGGGGAGGGATGGTGCAGGAGCGGAACAGCGACCCCTCCCGCGGCCTGAGCTTGAGCTACCATTCCCCCGGCATGCAGGCCCTCCTGGATGCCGTGAGGGGGACCGGGGCCAGGAACCTTGTTGTGGCGGGGGGGCTGAACTGGGCCTACGACCTGAGGGGGATCGTGGAGGGACACGCCCTTGCGGATCCGAAAGGGCAGGGGGTTCTCTATGCGACCCATCTCTACCCGTGGAAGAAGGATTGGGATGTGCATGTTACGCCGGTGATCGCGAAGTATCCGGTCTTCGTTGGCGAGGCGGGCACAAAGCCGTGGAAGCCGGGGGATCCGCCCCACGAGAATGTTTACACCGAGTCGTGGGCGCCACGGGTGATTGATTACATTGAGGGGCATCAGCTCAGCTGGACGGCCTGGAGCTTCCACCCCGGAGCCTCCCCCTGCCTCATCTCCGGCTGGGATTACACTCCCACCCCGTACTGGGGGGCGCTGGTCAAGTCGGCCCTGGCCAAACCGGCCCAGGGGGTGCGCCCCCCCCCGGGGGCCAGGTAGCCCATGGGCCGCACGCGGCGCGCGGGGGCGACTGCGGGGTTGCAGGTCCGGGGCGGGTGGGGCTACGGTCGCATCACCCTTATGCGACTCGACCCCCGACATTCCATCGGTTTCCTTCTCGCGCTCATCCTCACCGGGGCCGGCCTGCTGAGGGGTGCGGAGTGGGAGCCCCGGGTGGCGATTCAAACCTGGACCTTGCGGAACCTGACCTTCGAGCAGGCTGTCGATTTCGCCGTCGAGCACGGGTTTCACGAGCTCCAGTTGAGCCTGCAGCTCAACCCCAAGGCTCCGCGGGAGGAGAACGCCAGGAAGAAGGAGCTCCTCCAGTCAAAAGGGCTCCACGTGTACACCTTCGGGGTTAACGAAACATCGCTCGACAAGGAGGAGAATCGCAAGCTGTTTGAGTTCGCGCGGTTCATGGGGATCCAGCTCCTGATTGTGGAGCCAAAGGACTTCAAGATCTGGGATAATCTTGAGGAGCTCGCCAAGGAATATGACATCCGGGTGGCGGTTCATAACCACGGGATCAAGTCGCTGTATGGGAATCCGTTGGTGGTTCGGAGCGTGTTGAAGCACCGTGACCGTCGGCTCGGGGTCTGCCTGGATGTGGGGTGGGTGACGGCGGCGGGGTTTGATGCGGCCAAGGTGTTTGAGGAGTATGAGGGCCGGGTATTTGACATTCACCTGAAGGACAAGCGTATTGAGAAGGTGAAGGAGGGGGAGGATGTCGCGTTGGACACACCCATCGGGGAGGGGCAGGCCAACCTGAAGGGGTTGCTCAAGGTGCTTCGTGCCACCGCGTGGCCCGGGGTGCTGGCGATCGAGACCGACAGCCCCGAGCTTGCGTTGAGGCCGGGTCCGTTCGTCGACGGGGCGAAGGCCTACGTGAAGGGGCAGGTGGCGGCGCTTCCCCCGCTGAAGTGAGGGGGGCACGGCACCTTGCGGCGCGACGGTCGCGCATCGCCTGGGAACGTCACCCCGGCGGCCGGGGGCAGATCCGCGCTTGCCTCCCTGCCGGCTGCCGGCGGTAGGATCGGGGGAGTGATGAATCCGCTTCGAGCCACAGCGCCGCTTCTTGCCCTCCCTGGGCTCCTTCTCCTGCCGCTCTGCCCCGCGGCACCCGCCGCCAACCCGCCGGCGTTCCCGAACGATCCGGCGCAGGAGCACGAGCGGACGAGCTTCCAGACATCGCAGCCATGGGGGCCGCTCGGGAACCTCCGGGCGGACGTGGCGATGGTGTACGGGATCGACGCCTCGCTGCCGGAGCGGGTGAAGAGCTGGCGTGACCGGGGGTATCGGGTTCACCTGATGACGGGGGTCTCCTGGGGCCATTATCAGGACTACCTGTATGGGCGGTTTGACGGGACCAACCACGAGGACAACGCCCAGACCGACCGGCACGGGAAACGGATCAGCCATGGTGGGGATGTCTACTACATGTGCCCGGCTGAGAACTTTGGGGAGTTCCTGAGCCAGGGGGTCCAGCGGGGCCTGGATGCGGGGGTGGAGGCGGTGCATCTTGAGGAGCCCGAGTTTTGGGCGCGGGCCGGGTATTCGGAGGGGTTCAAGCGGGAATGGGCGTCGCGTTACCATGAGCCGTGGCAGCCGCCGCACTCCTCCGTGGATGCACAGTGGCGTGCCTCCAAGCTCAAGTATTTCCTCTATCGCCGCGCCCTGCAGCAGGTGTTCTGCCATGTGCAGCAATACAACCTTCGCACCGGTAGGAAGGTTCGCTGCTACGTCCCGACCCACAGCCTGATCAACTACGCCCACTGGTGTATCGTGAGCCCGGAGTCGAGCCTTGCGAAGCTGGACGGCTGCGACGGGTATATCGCCCAGGTCTGGACCGGGACCGCCCGGACCCCGAATCACTTCCGGGGGGTGCGACGGGAGCGGACCTTCGAAACGGCGTTCCTGGAATACGGCGCGATGCAAAACCTGGTGCGGGCCACCGGCCGCTCGGTCTGGTATCTCAACGATCCCGTGGAGGACAATCCGCGGCACGACTGGACCGACTACCGCACTAACTGGGAGTCGACCCTCGTGGCCTCGCTCCTGCAGCCCGACGTCTGGCAGTACGAGGTCGCCCCGTGGCCCGAACGGATTTTTGGGGGAACCTACCCTGCGAATGCAGCCCCGGCCGATCGCAAGGGGATCCCCCCGGAGTACGCGACGGAGCTTCAGGTGGTGATGCAGGCGTTGAACGATCTCCATCAGCCGAGGGTGGAGTGGGATTCCGGCACGCGCGGCTTCGGGGTGCTGATCAGCGACTCGATGATGTTTCAGCGGGAGCAGCCAACCCCGAGCGACCCGAACATGGCCCAGTTCTACGGGCTCGCCCTTCCTCTGCTGAAGAGGGGAGTTCCAGTCACGCCGGTGCAACTGGAGAATGTTGCCCTGCCCGAATTTCTCAACGGGGAGAAGGTCCTGCTCCTGAGCTATCAGGGACAGAAGCCGCTCTCCGCTGACGTGCATCCGTCGCTCGCCTCCTGGGTGCGCAAGGGGGGCGTCCTCGTGGTGGTGGACGACGACAGTGACCCGTACAACCGCGTCCGCGAATGGTGGAACGACGAGGGCAAAAACGATCGAATTCCCCGCTCCGACCTCTTCACGTCCCTCGGGGTGACGGAAAGTCAGTTTGAATCATCACCCGATCGATGGGCAGGAGTCGGGCGCGGGGGGGTGATCTGGATCAGGGAGAGCCCGGTCGGGTTTGCCCTGAGCCCCAAGGCCGATGCCCGGCTTGCCTCTGTGATGTCGCTGGCGGCGCGAAGGGCGGGGCTCCAGTGGCGCGAGACGCGGCATCTGCTGCTTCGTCGCGGGCCCTATCTTGTCGGGGCGGGGTTGGACGAATCGGGCGACGGGGCCGCGAAGCGCCTTGCAGGCCGGTTCGTGAACCTCTTTGACCCCGCGCTGAGGGTCCAGTCCTCGGTGTCGCTCGATCCCGGGGCCCGGGTGTTTCTCCTGGATCTCGATGCGGTGCAGTCACGGAGGCCCGGGCTTCTGGCCTCGGGCTGCAAGGCGCTCCCGGTGGCGGGGCAGTCCCACGGTCGTCTCGCCTGGACGGTCGAAGGCGTGGGGGGAACCCCCGGGATCCTGTTGATCTCCACGCCACGGCCTCCGAAGCAGGTGCGGCTGGAGGACCACCCGGTTGAAAGCTTCACATACGAGGCCGCGGAGCGCTTGCTGCGCGTCCGGTTTCCGAACGAGGCCCGTCCGCGGTTGCTTGAGGTCTCCTTCTAGGCGTGTATGGCGAAGCCGGAATCCATCCCATCGTGGTCGAGCGTGACCGCCCAGGTCGTCCAAGGGCACCGGGTGGCCTCGGGGCTGAACGGAAACCCGCGGTTCCCCGGCGGTACCCTCCGGATGCAGATCCCGCATTTCGCGGCGCTCGGCGTCGACCTGACCCGCTTCCACTTGGGGACCTTGAACGTGAGTGTTGCCCCTTACCGGTATCGCGTGATCCAGGCTCCGGCCACCTACCGGCAGCTCAAATGGCATCCGGTCGAACCCGCGGAGGATTTCTCCTTCTTCGACGTTTGGCTGACCTCGCCGCAGGGAATCACCGTGGAGGGGAAGATCTACCATCCCCACCCGGAGACCAAGCCGGAGCACTTTCAGAGGCCGGAGGTGCTCGAGCTCCTGCTTCCCCACCTGCCGGGACTCTCCTACGGGGATGAGGTGGTCCTGGCCGTGCCCCGGGATCAGATGGTTTTCGAACCCTGCAACTCCTGAGCAGGCTCCGCCTGCCGGTAGAAACCGGCCCGGCACCTCTCGGCTCCCGGCCCCGACCTCCCGGAGAGCGGCATTCTCCAGGCCCATCACGCCGGGGTGAACCCGGGAGGCTGGACTTCGCTTCGCGGGGGGGAGGAGGGGGCTGCGAGTCCCGCTACCGTATCCAGGCCCGACGCTGGAGCCAGCGTTTCACCCCCTGGGTCACGATGAGATAGGCGGCCTGCGTGGCGAGGAGAAAGGGCCAGTATCCAACGGGGAGCGGCGTGAATCCCAGGGCGGGGGCCAGGGGCGAGTAGGGAAGCCAGGCCCCGAGGGCGAGAATCAGGAGGGTGGTCATCACCAGCTGCGGGCTCGGGCGGCTCTGCAGAAAGGGGATGCGGTTGGTCCGGATCACGTGGATCACGAGGGTCTGCGTGACGAGGGACTCGAGGAACCACCCGGTTTGGAAGAGGCTTGCCCGGGAGGGATCCCAGCATCCGAAGAAGTGCAGCAGGACGAAAAAGGTGGAGTAGTCGAACAGCGAGCTGATCGGGCCGATGAACAGGATGAAGCGCTGGATTTCCCCGATCGCCCAGGGGCGCGGATGGGCGATCTGCTCCTCGTCCACGGAGTCGGTCGGGATGGCGATCTGGGAGAAGTCGTAGAGAAGGTTGTTGGTCAGGACCTGGATCGGGGCCATCGGCACGAATGGAAGAAACGCGCTGGCCCCGAGAACGCTGAACATGTTGCCGAAGTTGGAGCTCGAACCCATCCGGATGTACTTCAGGATGTTCACGAAGACCTTCCGCCCCTCCATCACCCCCTCCTCGAGAACCATGAGGCTTTTCTCGAGCAGGATCACGTCGGCCGACTCCTTGGCGACGTCGACGGCCGAGTCCACGGAGATCCCGACATCCGCGGCCCGCAACCCCGGGGCATCGTTGATCCCGTCCCCCATGAACCCGACGACGTGTCCGCGGGCCTGGAGCGCCTTGATGATCCGTTGCTTGTGGGCGGGGGAGAGGCGTGCAAACACGTGATGCGCTTCCGCGCAGTCAGCCAGCGCCTCGTCCGACATCGGCTCGATCTCGGCGCCCGTGACCACGGGGTCGGCCGCCAGCCCGACGTCGCTGCAGACTTTGGCCGTCACAAGGGGGTTGTCCCCCGTGAGCACCTTCACCTGCACGCCATGGCGCCGCAAGGCATCGAGTGCCGGACGGGCGGAGTCCCTCGGAGGGTCGAGAAAGGAGACGTATCCCTTGAGGATCAGGGCTGCCTCGTCGGACTTGCCCACGCCGGCGCTCCCGGAGAGCTCCTTGTAGGCGACGGCCAGGACCCGGAACCCGTCTCTGTTCAGGCGCTCGTATTCCTCCCGCAGGTCGAAGAGGAACATCGGATCCATGGGATATACCTCCCCCTCAAGCTCGAATCGGTCGCATCGCTGGAAGACCTCCTCGGGGGCTCCCTTGGTCAGGAGCTGCCGTCGGCCGTCGGGGGTCTCGACCACCACCGACATGATCCGCCGGTGGAAATCGAAGGGGATCTCGTCCACCTTGCGGGAGTCATCGATCGCGAGGTGCTGGTGGAGTTCCCGGTGGGCGAGGATCGCCCGGTCGAGGACGTTCTTGAGCCCGGTTTGGAAATGGCTGATGAGGTAGGCCATGTGAAGCACGGCTTCATCCTCCTCGAGCGCCACGTCGCAGTGCTTCTCCAGGATGACCCGGTCCTGGGTGAGGGTGCCGGTCTTGTCGGAGCAGAGGACATCCATGGCCCCGAAGTTCTGGATGGAGCTGAGCCGTTTGACGATGACCTTCTTGCGGCACATGGCGACGGCCCCCTTGGAGAGGCAGACCGAAACGATCATTGGCAACATCTCCGGGGTGAGCCCGACGGCAACGGCGAGGGAGAAGAAGAAGGCCTCCCTCCAGTTGTGCTTTGTCAGCCCGTTCACCAGGAAGACCAGCGGCACCATGAGGAACATGAACCGGAGCATGAGCCAGGTGAAGCGGTTCACCCCCCGGTCAAAGCTGGTCTCGGGTTGCCGTGCGGCGATGCTTCTCGCCATGCCCCCGAGGTAGGTGTCGGTGCCGGTGGCAGCGATGACCGCGCTGGCGGAGCCACTGTCGACACTGGTCCCGAGGAAGCAGAGGTTCGGGAGCTCCAGCGGCGGCTTTCCGGGCGTCGAGTCCGGGGCGGAGGACTTCTCCACCGGCATCGACTCGCCCGTAAGGCTGGCCTGGATGAGGAACAGGTCCTTGGCGTTGAGGATGCGGGCATCGCCGGGGATCATGTCCCCTGCGGAGAGGAGGACGACATCCCCCGGGACGAGCTCCCTAAGCGGGAGCTCCCGCTCCACGCCGTCGCGCAGGACGGTGGCGGTCACCTTGATCATCGCCCTGAGCTTTGCGGCAGCGGCGGTGGCCTTCGACTCCTGGGCGAACCGGAGCGTCACACCGAGCCCGACCATCAGCCCCATGACCCCGGCAGCCCGGAGGTCACCGGTCGCCGCGGAGAGGAGGGCCAACACTCCCAGGAGGATCACGAGGGGGTTGAGGAGTGCCAGCCAGAGGCGGCGGGGCCATCCGTCGGCGGCTTCCGCGGAGGTCTCGTTGGGCCCGTGTTGAAGCCGTCGCGCCGCGGCCTCCGAGGACGACAGGCCGGAGGGCGAACTCCCAAGCGCCGCAAGGGCCTCCCCCGGCCCCAAGCCCGCGGTCGCGAGGAGTCGGGGGGATACCTGAATGGACCCGGCCGAATGGTGGATGGGCATGGGCGTGATCCCGGTTCGGGCCGTTCCGGCCCGGTCGATCCTTCGCCGACATCCGGAGTAGAGCATCCCTTTGCACGGAAGTCGACCGTTCAGGCGGGGTTCTGGAAGGGGGCCCCCTCCCTCCATGGCTCATGACCGACCGGGTTGGGGAGGGGGTGGAATGCGCCACCGCGTTGGTCGGCGCGGCTCCAATCCTATTTTCGATGTCGCCATGACGGCAGGGTTGGTACAGCCTTTTCTGCATGCCCAATCCCGGCCCTGAAGCCGACTCCCCTTGCCCACCGCGGCAACGTTTCGGGGGGCTGTTCCAAAACCCCCTTGTGGCAATCGGAGGCACACTTCTGGGGCTGCTCCTGCTCGTTGCCCTGGCCGCCCCGCTCCTGGTCTCGAGCGGAATCCTGCAGAACCCGATCCAGCAATTCCCCGACGGCCTCGACCCGGATGGGATGCCCCTGCGGGCCGGCGGCCGGTTCCTTCTTGGGACGGACAATCTGGGGCGGGATGTCCTAAGTCGGGTGATCCTTGGCACCCGGGTTTCCCTGACCGTTGGAGTCGCCGCGATGCTGACTGCCACCTTGATCGGGGTGGCGGTGGGGGTGCTGGCGGGGTTTCGAGGGGGCAGGACAGACCTCCTCCTGATGCGGTTTACCGACATGAACATGACCCTCCCGGCGATCCTCCTGGCGGTCGCATTTGCGGGGGTCATGGATGGGACCCCGCACCATCTGCACCCGGCGTCGCTGCCCTGGCACTGGCTCGACCTGCGATTGAGCCGGGGGATGCTCAGCCTCTGCATCATCATCGGACTGGTCTGCTGGCCGGGAATGGTGCGGGTGATCCGGGCGGAGGTGTTGACGGTCAAGGAGCGTGAATTCGTCATGGCGTCACGGGCCCTGGGGGCCTCGGATCTGCATCTCGTGTTTCGGCACATCCTTCCCAACATTCTTCCCACGACCCTCGTGGTGGCGGTGATGCTGACCGCGAACACGATCCTTCTGGAGGCCGGGCTCGGGTACCTCGGAATCGGTGTCCCCCCTCCCGCGCCAACCTGGGGGTCGATGGTCAACGACGGCCAGCCCTATTTCATCACGGCGCCCCACATGGTCATCGCGCCCGGGGTGGCGATTGTCGTGACTGTACTGGCATTCAACCTCCTCGGTCAGGGGCTGCAGGAGGTCCTTAACCCGAAGTCCCGAAAATGACCCAGGGGTCCGGATTATCCAGGCCCTTGGCCCACCGTTGTGGCCGGGAAGGCCAGGGGGCCTTTGGCGCGTGTCGGCACGTGGCAGTCCTGATGCTGCTGGTGTCGGCCATGCTGGCGTGCCTGTCGGCGGAGGGCGGGACAGCACGGCCGCGGGTCCTTCGGCTGGCGAGGGTGAACGATCCCGCGACGCTCGATCCGCTGTTCGCCACGAGCCAGATCGATCTCATGCTCTCGTTGCTGCAGCACCAACCGCTGCTGGACATCCATGACGGCTGCCTCGTCGCGACGAATCTGGCTTCCGGGTGGTCTGTGAGCCCCGACCAGCGCGTGCTGAGCTTTGATCTCCTTCCCGGGGTCCGGTTCTCAAACGGCCGGGAGGTGACCTCGGAAGATTACGCCTTCACCCTGGAGCGGTCGATCATCGCCCCCACCATGATGGTGCAATACGCCCTCCAGATCCGGGGCGCACCCGAGTTTGCATCGGCATGGAGGCGTGGGTTGCGCCCGCCACCCCGGCCCGTGGGGATCCGGACTCCCTCGCCCCGGAGCATTGTCGTCGAGCTTGAGAAGCCGGACGTCACATTCAAGTACTGGATGGCGCAGGCCTTTGGCATGGCCCTGGCGCGGGAGAGCCTTGGGGATCCCACGGAGGACTCCGTCGGGCGGGCCGTGGGAACCGGTCCGTACCGGATGCGGGAATGGGTGCGGGGCGCCTGGATTCGATTCGAGCGAAACCCCCATTACCTGTGGCCGGGCGCTCGGCATTTCGACCGGATCGATCTCATGCTCGGAGGGGATGAGTCGACCCACATGATGATGTTCGAGCGGGGGGAGCTCGATCTCGCCAGCCTTCAGGCAACGGGGTGTCCCGAGGCTGATTTCGCGCGACTTCACCAGGATCCGGTCCGAAGGAGCGGGTGGACGAACGCCCCGATGTACCACGCGATCATGGTAAACATCAACACCGCCATGCCCCCGTTCACGGACATCAGGGTCCGCCAGGCCGTCGGTCATGCGTTCGACCGGGAGCGGTTTGCCCGGCTCAACGGAGAGCGCGTGACCCCTGGGCACACCGGGATCACGCCTCTGATGCCCGGGTTCCACCCTGAGGTTGAGTATCTCCATTTCGATCCCGAGCGGTCCCGGGCGCTGCTTCGCGAGGCCGGATACCCGGATGGAATCCGGACGCCGGTGAGGCTCTGGCACACGAACATCCAGCTCTACCGGCGCTGGGCGGCGGTCTTTCAGGAGGATCTTCGGAGGGTGGGGATTGCGGTCGAGTTGCGTGAGGTTTCACAGGGGGTGTTCGATGCGGCCACCTCGCGGCGGGGCGGGGCGGAGATGTCGATCTTCGCCTGGACAGCGGGGGTTCCGGATGCGAGCTACTTTCTGCTTCCGTTCCACAGCCGGTTCATTTCGGAAGAGAATTCCCAGAATGGAGCTTTCTATTCCAACTCCACCATTGATCGATGGCTGGACGAGGCGATGGTCTGCCCGGCGGAGCAACCGAGACTGGGGCTGTTCCGCAGGGTTGAACAACAACTGCTCAGCGAGGGGTCGTTGATCGTTCTCGGCCACCAGAACCTGTTCGCCCTTCGGCAGCCGTGGATCCGGGGTCCCCTGCTGGAGCCGGTCTGGTGGTTCCGGCTGGATCACATCTGGTCCGAACGTTGAATGAAACCAGCCCGAATGATCACTCTGCAACCCTCCCCGGCCCGGCCCGCTCCGGGAGTCCGGCGTGGATTGCTGGTGTTGGGCCTGATCGCGTTATTATCGCAGGGTTGGGGTCGTGCGGCCGACCCGGTGGCGCGCCATTCCGGGGGTATTCTCCGCCTGGCCCTTGAGGCGGACCCCCGTTCCCTCGACGCGGGCCAGGTCTTTTCGAATGAGGAGGGCACGGTGGGGTTCCTGCTGTTCAACACCCTGCTGGAAGCCGGGCCGGAGGGGGGATTCGTCCCGGTGCTCGCCGAGGGGCTGCCGGAGGGTTCGGCCGACGGCCTGGCCTACAGATTTCGCCTCAAGCAGGGGGTTCGCTTTGCGAATGGGCAGGAGCTGGAAGCGGCGG
The DNA here is from genome assembly GCA_003452185.1 of Verrucomicrobiales bacterium. Lineage (GTDB taxonomy): Bacteria > Verrucomicrobiota > Verrucomicrobiia > Limisphaerales > UBA11320 > UBA11320. The sequence goes on from DMJJ01000049.1 coordinate 26,790, forward strand.
ACGTCGTGCACTCCCTCGAGCGGTGCTTCGACCCGGAGGCCGCGGCGGTGAACCTCGCGTATTTCACCAGCATCCTCGGCGGGCTGGAGTTTCTGGAGGCACGAAAGAAGGAACTCGCCACGCCGCGCCGCCCCGGGCACGACCCCGGCCCCTCCCGCTGGATCGAGCCCCGCCGGGTCGAGGGCCTTCGGGCGGTCGACACCCGCACGGTGGAGATCCGCCTCAGCCGGCGGGATCTTGGATTCCTTCACGTGCTGACCACCCTTTCCGCCGCCATCGTGCCGAGGTCCGAGACCACCAGGCTGGGGCGGCAGTTCGCCACGCACCCCGTTGGCACCGGACCGTTCGTTGTGAAAACGTGGACGCGGGGAGCGCGGATCCGGATGGTGCGGAACCCGTACTACTTCAAAGCCGACCGCCCTGGACCGGATGCGGTCGACGTGCTGGTGGGGCTCGACCGGTCGACCCAGGCGATGATGTTTGAGCGGGGGGAGCTCGATTTCGAATACTACATCACGGACCCGGATCTCACGCGGTTCCGCCGGGACCCACGGATGAAGGCCTGCTTGAAACGGGTCGTCGGCTCGACCCCCACGTTCGCCTTTCTCAACTGCGAGATTCCTCCCTTCACCAACCGGCTGGTGAGGGTGGCATTGAACCACGCGATCGACCGGGAAGCCGCCGTGCGGCTGATGTCGAACCGCGCGGTGGCGCAGCGGGGCCCCCTCCCGCTCACGGTCCGGGGGTTCAACCAGGAGCTCCCCGAATACGCCTACGACCCCGCCCGTGCACGCGCGCTCCTGGCGGAGGCTGGTTACCCGAACGGGTTTGCGACCACCCTTTGGTGTAATCCCAAGGATCCCACCTGGTGGCGCCTGGGGCTCTTCGTCCAGGAAAGCCTGAGGAAGGTGGGGGTTTCGGTCAGCATGAGGGAGATTTCCTACACCGGGCTGATCGACGCCTCGGGGCGGCGCAGGACGGTGCCGATGGGGATTTGGGATTGGGTCTCGGCGTACGATGATCCGCGGGACACCCTGGACTCCTTGCTCAACGGGAACAACCTTTCGGAGGACGGGTGCATCAACAACGCCTTCTACTCGGCCCCCCGGGTCGATGAGCTTTTCCGGAAAAGCGCCGCGGAGGGGGATCCGGGCCGCCGGTTGAGCCTGTTCCGACAGATCGAGCGGCAGGTGGTGGAGGACGCCCCCTGGATCTTCCTGGTCCAGATGAACCTGGACAGCCTCTGCCAGCCGTGGGTCAAGGGGATGTCGCTGCGCGGTTTCTGGCCGCCGGCCCATCTTGAGGATTGCTGGATCGACCGGTGACCCTTGGCGGGGAGGGTCGACGGGGTTCCGGGGGGGCGGGATTGAAGTTTAGGGAACTGGCGGAAGCGCCGTGTGGGTCAAAAGACTATGCTATTGAGACTTGTTGTCCGGCTGATCGGGGCGGGGGTCACCCTCGCAGGAACGGCGTTGCTCACGTTCATCCTGATTCACGCGGTGCCCGGGGATGTCGCCCGGGTGATCGCCGGGTCGAAGGCTTCGCCCGAGGTCCTCCAGGCGATTCACACGAGGCTGCACCTGGACGAGCCTGTTTGGCGCCGCCTGGGATGGCATCTCAGTGATCTGGCCCACGGGGACCTTGGAAGATCGTATGTCACGGAGCAGTCGGTGGCGGAGGCCATCCTGATCCGGCTTCCCGCCACTGCGGCCCTCGCGGGGTTGGCTGTGACGTTCTGGATGCTGATCGCCATTCCGCTTGGGGCCCTGACGGCCCGGCACCCCGGGGGCTGGGTGGATCGGTCGGTGTTGGTCCTCTCCACCCTTTCCCTGTCACTTCCGGCCTTCTGGCTCGCCCGCATGTGCCAGTACTGGTTTTCCTACAAGCTGGGCTGGTTTCCTGTGGCAGGGTTTCGCGGGTTCGGGCATCTCCTGCTTCCAGCCGCGACCCTCGCCCTGCTGTTTGTCGGTTACTATGCGCGACTGATCCACACCCACATGGCGGAGGTCCTCAACAGCCACTATGTCAGGGCTGCGCGGGCCAAGGGGGCATCCGAGGGAATGACGCTCTTCCGCCATGGATTGCGGAACGCGATGATCCCGGTGGTGACTGTGCTGGGCATGGATGTCGCCGGCCTTCTGGGTGGGGTGATGTTTGTGGAGAATGTCTTCGCGCTCCCCGGCATCGGCACCCTGGCGGTGCAGAGCGTGTTCAACCTGGATGTCCCTGTGATCATGGGAACCGTGATGTTCAGCGCCGTGATCGTGGTCGGGGCCAACCTGGTGGTGGATCTTCTCTATGGATGGATGGATCCCCGCATCCGGTCCGCCTGATGGAATGGGGAGGCAAGCGAGGCTCGCCGGGCGGTGGTGGGCTGGCTCTGCTTCCTTGTGTTCCTCCGGCGCGAGGGTTACAACGGCCTGACCCTCGCACCCCGCCGCAAACGGCGGTCAACATGAGGACCCGTGGCTCAGGCACCAAACCCAGCAACCCAACCGATCCGACATGAATCCACGTCCCCCGCTGCCCCCATTCACCGAAGAGACCGCGCGCCAGAAAGTCCAGGCCGCCGAGGATGCCTGGAACTCCCGGGACCCCGAGCGGGTCTCGCTCGCCTACACCGAGGAGACGGAGTGGCGCAACCGGACCGAGTTCCTGCACGGCCGGGCCCAGGTGGTCGAATTCCTTCGCCGCAAGTGGAGCCGGGAGCTCGACTACCGGCTCCGCAAGACGCTTTGGGCCTTCACGGGAAACCGGATCGCCGTCCGGTTCGAATACGAATTCCATGACGACTCGGGTCAGTGGTACCGGGCCCATGGGAACGAGAACTGGGAGTTCGACGAGCTGGGTTACATGAAGCGGCGTTACGCGAGCATCAATGACCAGCCGATTGCCGAGGCGGAGCGAAAGTTCCGCTGGGAGCGGCCGCACTGACCCGTCTGGAGGCGTCGACCTTGGGCCGCAGGCAAGGAGCCACCCTGCCCAGCACCCAGTGGGTGGGAAGGTAGGCCACGCCGAACAAGGTCAGCATCCAGGCGACGAGGTATACCCCCTGGGGCATCCACGTCTGGGGGTGGGCGTCGTTGAGTCCGAACACGTAGTTCACGTTGCGGGGAAAGCTTGGGTTCGCGAGGGCCGCGCCCGCCGGCGGCAGGAGGAAAAAGGCGACGAGGCAGAGAATCGCCGCGAGACCGCTCCAGGCTTTCAACGCCCGTTGGTCGTAGCCAAGGCGCTTCACCAGGAAGAGGAGAAGGAATGGGAGCCATCCGTGGAAGAGGGAGAGGCTTCTCAGGAAGAGCGGGCGCTGGGCCTCAAACATGTACCCTGTCATGCCGGTGAGGTGGACTCCGAGCAACTCGCTTGCAAAGTCGAGGCACCAGAAGATCTGCGGCAGGAGGATTCCGACTGCGGCCATCGAAGCGGGGAGGCTGCTTTCAAGCCAGATGGCCGCGAGGGTCAGAAACAGCGCCATGTCACAAAAGTACAGGAAGTTCGCCGGGCCGTAATGCCTCCAGTAGACGGGGACGAGGACCAACAGGAAGCCGGTGTAGGCCCACTTGAGCCAGGCGGGGATCCGGGGAATCCGGCGAGCTGCCGAGGGGCGGGGCGTGGAGGTTGATTGCATGCCGGCATCTTCCCCCACCTTGAAGAGATCAGTCCAATCGACAAAAAAGTGTGAGATTCGATCTGTACGATGCAGCCGCGGGGCGGTTCACGGATGCTGATCCCCGATTCCTGGCTCCGTGAGGAGCATTTCGCGATTCCCAGCGGGGATGTCGTTGGTGGTCCATCGGTGCGATGAGGGCCACTGCACCGCAATCCGCGCTGGTGCGGGGTCGCCCGAGAGAACCTGCACCGCGCCATCCTGGGACCAGTAGCCCGTGCCTGCTTTCACCTCCCGCAGCGGGCCCCATCCCCGGGACGACTCCCCGCGGAGCTTCGCGCCGATGGCCGACTCGTTCCCAGCCGCCCCCTTCAGCCGGATCCGGAGTCCGGGTCGTGCCGTTTCGTTGTGGTAGAGGAGCGTTGATGCCCCGTTTTGGGCGACAACAAGGTCAGGTCTGCCGTCGCCATCGTAGTCGGCCACGGCGAGGCCACGGCCATCGCCGTACGCCTCGAGCCCGCTCGAGTGGAGCGGGGTGAAACCGCCCCGCCCGTCACCCAGGAGCAGGAGTCCCCTGCCGGCGTCCTGAGGCCAGCCATCCGCTGCGGTGGGCGAAAAATTCTGGGCCATCACAATGTCCTCGTTCCCATCGCCGTTGAGATCCGCCACCGCCAGCCCGAACGCCGCGCTCCATTGGGCTTCGGCCGGGAGGGGATGGGCTTCGAACCGGCTCCCACGGTTCAGGAACACCATCGACTGGAGGGTCGTGGCCTCCCAGCGCGGAAGCCCCTGGAGGCGTTCCCCGTAAAGCTCCTGAAGCGTCAGCTTCCCGTAGGCTTCAAACCCGCCCGCCGTCTCCCTCAGGAACGGAAGGGCCGATCCCATGACCATCAGGTTGCGCAGGGGGAGCTCGCGACCGGTGTGCCGATCGACATAGGAGTCGACCAGGTCCATTCCTCCATCCCCCCGCAGGTCGCCATAGTAGACCCGGAGCGGATGGCCTGCATCGGGCGGGTAGGGGGTGTTGATCCCCCAGTTTCCTGCCACGATGTCCGGCCGCCCATCCCCGTCAAAATCCCCGGTCGCAACGCTGTTCCACCATCCCGTGAGCCCCGAGAGGCCGAAATCCCGTTCCGTGAGCCGCCCCTTCTCATTCATGAAAATCCTGACCGGCCCCCACTCCGACGCGATCACCAGGTCCGGGCTCCCATCCCCGTCGATGTCGGTGAAGGTGGCTGCGGTCACGAGTCCGGCTTTTTCGATCGGCTGATCCAGGAGGAACCGGCCCCCTTCGTTCCTGTAGACTTTCGAGACGGGTGGGGCCGGGTAGCGTCCGGCGATGGCCCGGCCGCCGACAAAAAGATCCAGGTCCCCGTCGCCGTCGATGTCGGC
>DMJJ01000293.1 GCA_003452185.1 Verrucomicrobiales bacterium
TTCCTCAAGGTGGTCAGGAGGTCGAGCAGCGTCTTGGCCGGGTTGGGAAGGGGACGCGGGTCGACAGCCGATTCACTGACCAGGCGACGCGAATCCTCGTCCGGCAGCGACCCCATGAGGGTGGCGACGCTCGGGTAGCGGGTCTCATCCAGGGGAGTGAGTCGAAGCTGGAGCAGGTGCCTCACGAGCCCGTGCGACACCCAGGAGAGATCGAGGTGCTCGGCCGCGAGGGGAAGGATGTCCTCCGAGGTCATGAGGATCCGCAGAAGCCAGAGCTCCTGCTGCGTGGGCCGGGCCGTGACAGCGGGCTCCTCGCCCCCCGGGGCCAGCACCTCCTCGGAATCCCGCCCGGCCGGGGCGGGCTTGAGCTTGCGGAACTCCTGGCGCACCGCCTCGCTTGAGACCCCGAGGCGGACGGCGGTCTTCTGGACGTATTTGTCAACCAGCACCGAGTTCCCGGTCTTGTTCACCGCGCTCCCCATCTCGCGGAGGACGGCCAGCCTCCCGCGGTCGGAGTTGACGTCGTTCTGCCGGCAGAGCCGATCGAGGTGGAAGTCAAAGAACCCGGGCGCCTCCCGCACAAGCCTCGCGAACGCCTCCCCCCCCTGCTCCTTGATGAAGCTGTCGGGATCGTGAGGGGCGGGGACCACGGCAACCCGGATCGCCAGGCCGGCCCCCAGCAGGCTGTCGAGCACGCGCACGGCGGCGTTCTGCCCCGCGTTGTCCGAGTCGAAGCAGAGAACCACCTCCTCAACATAACGGCGCAGGATCCGGGCGTGGTCGGAAGTGAACGCCGTCCCCTGGGGCGCAACGATGTTGCGCACCCCCGCGGTGTGGCACGCGATGAGGTCAAGCTGCCCCTCGCAGATGATTGCGAAACCCGCATCGAGGATCGACCGCTTGGTCTTGTCCAATCCGTAGAACACCTTCCCCTTGGTGAAGATCGGGGTCTCGGGGGAGTTCACATACTTGGCCGTCTTTTCATCCCCCTGGAGGATCCGCCCGCTGAAGGCGATCACCCGCCCCTGCTCGTCGCAGATGGGGAACATGAGCCGGCCCCGGAACCGGTCGTAAAAACGGCCGGTCTCCTCCTTCTTGACGACGAGTCCGGCCTGCGCGGCGACCTCGAGATCATACCCCTTGCTCTTGCACCAGTTGACCGTGTCGTCCCAGGCATCGGGGGCGTACCCGATCCGGAAGAGCCGCACCGCCTCCTCCGTCACCCCGCGCCGGGCAAGGTACTGGCGGGCGATCTCCCCCTGGGCCTCCCCCGAGAGGGCCGACTGCCACCGGGTGGCGATCTGCTCGTGCATCTCCCGGAGGGTCTCCTTGACGTGTTGGGTCGGATCGGGCCCGCGTCCATCCTCGTATCGCAGGGGAATGTTGGCCCGCTGCGCCAGACGCTGCACCGCCTCGACGAACGTGACGCTCTCGTAGTCCTGGACGAACCGGAAGACGTCCCCCCCCTTGTGGCACCCAAAACAGTGGAAGGCCTGCCGCCCGGGGCTGACGTGGAAGCTGGGGCTTTTCTCGCGATGAAAGGGGCAGAGAGCGGTGAAGCTGGCGCCGGCCCGCTTCAATGGGAAGTACCCGCCCACCACCTCGACAATGTCGCTGGCGGCGCGGACTTGCTCAATGAATTCGGCTCCGAAGAACCCGGGCATGGCGGCACTTTGTGCCGCCCCCGGTCAGTGGGCAAGGATTTCGTTCCAGCGCTTCTCCCGGGCATGGGCCTGGCTCTCGGGAGCCTGCACGCTGGTGCCGGGCGGGGTGGCTGGGATGAGGATCGGATCGAGGAAGCTCTCCACGGCGCGCCCAGAGAAGGAGTTTTGAAACACATCGGCCTGAAGCCGGTAAAGGCGGAAGAACCGGATGCTGCCAAAGTTGTCGTCCTGGGCCTTTTCGCTCTTCTGGATCTCGGCCGGGGTGTAAAGCCGGGCATGGACCAGGGACATGCAGGCCAGGATCACGCAGGCAAACCGGACCAACCCGGCGACCATTCCGGCGTAAAACTCGGCGATCCCGAAGGCATCCTTGTCGGAGATCTTCTCCCCAATGGCCCTCTTGATGGAGGAGAACGTCATGGCGATCACGGAGCCGATGAACAGGTAACTGATGATGTAGCCACCCAGGGGGCTGAGGGAGGTCCAATAGGTGGTGGCCCAGCGGGTGAGCGGCTTGTGCAGGAAGCCCCCCGCCACGACGATCAACACCCACTTGATCACGTCGAGCAACTCGTTGGAGAGCCCATTCTTGCGCCCGCGGAACACACCCACCACCAAGAGCACCCCCACGAGAACATCCACCCACGGAATCGTCAGATCTGTTAGGAACTTCGTCATGGCACACGACACCTGTCGGTCCTTCCATCGGCCATCGTCCGCCCGATCTTGAGGCCGGGTCCCGATCCAATTCTACTCGACAGGGTTGGGGAGCATTTCAATACTCCGCCCTCCGCGGGTCACAGCCGGCCCCGCCACACAGACACACACGCATACATGAAGCAAAAAGCCTACGCCGCCGCCGGGGTCGACATCGACCTTGGCAACCGGGTCAAGTCGACGCTCCCCCAGCTCCTGGCCTCCACCCATCGGCGGGAGGTGCTCGGGAAGGTCGGGGGGTTTGGCGGCCTGTTCGCCCTGGACACGCGCCGCTACCGGCAGCCGGTCCTGGTGTCGAGCGTCGACGGCGTGGGAACGAAGCTCAAGATCGCCTTTGCGATGGACCGCCACGACACGATCGGGCAGGACCTCGTGAACCACTGCGTGAACGACATCGCAGTCCTCGGTGCGGAGCCGCTCTTCTTCCTCGATTACCTCGGGACCGGAAAGCTGGAGCCGCATGTCTTCTCCGACATCCTCAAGGGGTTTGCCAAGGCCTGCGCCGAGAACGGCTGCGCCCTGGTGGGCGGGGAGACGGCCCAGATGCCGGGGTTCTACCAAAAAGGGGAGTACGACGTCAGCGGAACCATCGTCGGGGTGGTCGAGAAATCCCGCATGCTCGACGGGGCCCGCACGGTCCGGGCCGGGGACGCCGTCATCGGGATCGCCGCCAGCGGGCTCCACACCAACGGCTACTCCCTGGCGCGAAAGATCTTCTTCGAGACCCTGAAGATGAAGCCCTCGACCCGGGTGCCGGAACTCGGCTGCTCGATCGGTGAGGAGCTTCTCAAGGTGCATGTCTCCTATGGCCCCCTGGTCCAGGGGCTTCTCAAGAAATTCAACCCGGCGCGCGGCCGCAAGCCGGGCGCCATCCACGGGCTGGCCCATATCACGGGCGGCGGGTTCATCGACAACATCCCGAGGGTGCTCCCGAAGAACTGCGACGTCGTGATCCGCCGCGGCACCTGGACCCTCTCCCCCCTCTTCGAGATCATCCGCGCCCGGGGCGGGGTCCCCGAGGAGGAGCTCTACCAGGTGTTCAACATGGGGATCGGCATGGTGGTCATCGCCTCGGACGACTCGGCGGACGCGATCCTGCGGGCCATCCGCTCGCGGGGCCATGAAGCCTGGATCATCGGGGATGTGGTCCGGGGACGCGGACTCTCCCGGGTGAAATAGCCCCCCCCTCAGGCCAGCCACCGACGGGACCCCACCTGCTCCGCATGTCGCGACTCCCCTTCGAGCTCTTCCTGGCCCTGCGCTACCTGAGGCCGAAGCGGACGTCGGTCTCCATCATCACCCTCATTTCGATCCTCGGGGTGATGATCGGGGTGGCGGTCCTCATCGTGGTCATCGCCGTCATGAGCGGGTTTGACCGGGAGTGGAGGGAGAAGATTCTCGGGTTCAATGCGCATGTCGAGGTGACCCGGCTCGAAACCCCCGGCGTCCTGCAGGATTGGCCCCGCCTCCTCGCCCTCATCACCAACACCCCGGGAGTCAAGGCGGCGGCACCGGTCGTCGAGGGGAAGGTCCTGGCGGAGGTCGCCAAGAGCAAGACGGAGTCGTTGTATGACAGCCCGGTGGTCCGAGGGGTCCAACCCGGACTTGAAAAAACGGTCAGCCTCATCCCCCGAAGCCTCATCGCGGGGAACTACAACCTGGAAGGCCGTGGCGCACTTATCGGACGCGACTTCGCAACCGGGATGCACCTCCAGGTCGGGGATCGCCTCTCGGTCTACTCCCCCGAGGAGATCAAGCGCTGGAAGAAGATCATCGATGAGAAAAAGGATGAGGCCATCCTCCCCAGCGAGCTGGAGGTGCGGGGGATTTTCGACATCGGGTTCTCGGACTTCAACTTCCTCTTCATCGTCACCTCGCTCGAGACCGCCCAGGACCTCTACGACATCGGGACCGGCGTCCACAAGATCAACATCATCCTGAACGACCCGCTCCAAGCCCCCCAGGTGCAGGTGGCGCTGGGTGGCCGCCTGGGGGGCGATTACAAGGTGGTGACCTGGATCCAGAACTACTCGGATCTCTTCAACACCCTGGTGCTGGAGAAGAACATGATCTTCTTCCTGCTCTTCTTCATCGTGCTGGTGGCGGCCTTTGGAATCACCAGCTCCCTGATCACGTTCGTCGTCCAAAAGACCCGGGAAGTCGGGGTGCTCAAGGCGCTGGGGGCCAGCCGGGGGCAGATCGTCTGGATTTTCCTGAGCCAGAGCATCGTGGTCGGCGTCATCGGCGTCTCGATCGGCCTGGTCCTCGGGCTCGTGGCGTTGGAATACCGCAACCCGTTCCTGAGGTTCCTGAGCAACCTGGCCGGGCGGGATCTCCTGAACGCCTCGATCTACAAGCTGTACGACCTGCCGTCGCACCTCCTGGTGTCGGACGTGGTCACGATCTGCGCCGGGTCGATGGTGATCTGCATCCTGGCCGGGGTGATTCCGGCCTGGAGCGCGGGCCGGCTGAAACCCGTGGAGGCCCTGCGTCATGAGTGAGCCGGCGTCCGACGCACAGCCCCCCCCGCTGCTCCAGGCGAAAGGCCTGGTGAAGGGATACCGTCTCGGCCGTCGGGAGATCCCCGTGCTCCGTGGGGTGAGCTTTGAGGCGGGCGGCGGGGAGTTCGTCGCGTTGAGGGGAGCCTCAGGGGCCGGGAAGAGCACGCTGTTGCATCTCCTTGGAGCCCTCGACACCCCTGACTCGGGGAACATCCGGCTTGAGGGACGTGACCTCTCGACCTGCTCGCCGGTGGAGCTCGCAGCCGTTCGCAACCACCGGGTGGGCTTCGTGTTTCAGGCCTATCATCTCCTGCCGGAGCTCGACGCGATCGAGAACGTCTGCCTCCCGGCCCGCATCGGGCGCCGGAACTCCCGCGTGGTGGAGGGGCGGGCCCGGGACCTCCTCGGCCTGGTCGGCCTCGGGGCCCGGATGGAGCATCGCCCCTACGAACTCTCCGGCGGGGAGCAGCAGCGGGTCGCCATCGCCCGCGCGCTGATCAATTCCCCACGGCTGCTCCTGGCGGACGAGCCGACCGGCAACCTCGATTCCCAGACCGGCCACGAGATCATCGACCTGCTGATCCGCCTGCAGGCCGAGACTCGCACCACGCTCATCATGGCAACCCACGACCTTGAGATCGCCTCCCGGGCTCCCCGGGTGCATCACCTGGTCGACGGGGTGTTTGCCTGACCGGGGCGTCGACGGATTGTTTGGTGCGGATTCTTTTGACAGTTTCCGCGGGTTCGACTCGATTACCAGAATCGATTCCACCCCGCACAACGGTCCCGTCACCACACCCGCGAACCCCATCCCCACGCATGAACCGATCGACTGGCCGCCCGCTCCGTTCCCTGCTCCCCATTCCGCTCGCCCTGGCCGTTTTCCTGGCACCGGCGGGCGGGGGACGTTGCGCCGCCGCGACGATCGACCCGGCGCCGCTTCCCGGCACGGCCCCCCTCACCCTGCAGGGGGACATCGCCTCATACCTGGTCGACGGCGTTGACCGGTTCCTGTTGCGTGAGATCGACGAGTCGACTGCGCGCCGAAGCCTTCACTGGCACCGTGATTTCTCCACCCCCGCCGCCTACAGCCATTCCATCGAGACCAACCGCCAGCGACTCGCCCACATCATCGGGGTGCGGGACGCCCGGCCCCGGAGGATCCTTCCCGAGATCGTGGCCGCCGTGGGGGAGAGCCCGGCCCTCGCCCACGGAACGGGATATGTGGTGTTCGCCGTGCGCTGGCCCGCCTTCGGCGACGTTCACGGCGAGGGGCTGCTTCTGACACCCAAGTCGGGGTCCCCGGTGGCGAGCTTCGTGGCGGTTCCCGATGCCGACCAGACCCCGGAGCAGATCGCCGGGCTGAGCGAGGGGGTCCCCGCGGAGTCGCAGTTTGCCCGGCGCCTCGCGGAGAGCGGGTGCCGGGTGCTGGTGCCAACCGTGATCCACCGGGCGATGGGCCCTCACAACGGGCGGGCCCACCTGACCGCGCGCGAGTTCCTGTATCGCCCGGCCTTCGAGCTCGGCCGGCACCTCATCGGCTACGAGGTGCAAAAGATCCTCGCCGGCGTCGATTGGTTCGAAGCGGATCGGCCGGCCGGGGGGGGAGGCATCGGGGTTGTGGGATGGGGGGAGGGAGGCCTTCTGGCCCTCTATGCGGGGGCGCTGGACCCCCGGATTGGAGCGGTGGGGGTGAGCGGGTATTTCGATGATCGACGCCATGTCTGGCAGGAGCCGATCGATCGGAACGTGTTCGGGTTGTTCGAGCAATTTGGCGACGCGGAGCTGGCCTCCATGGTGGCCCCGCGGCCATTGGTGGTGGAGGCAGCCCTGGCCCCGGAGCTCACCCTCACGGGCAAGGGGGGAGGCGCCCCCGCGAAGCTGACGACGCCGGGGGTGGAGTCGGTGAAAGCCGAGGTGGCACGGGCCCGCTCGCTGGTCTCGGGGTTCCACCCACCGGCCCCGCTCTCCCTGGTGGTGAGCGGCGACGGCACCGGCCCGTACTTCACGCAGGAGGCCCTCACACAGATCCTGGCGTCGGTGGCTCCCGCCGCCCAGATCAAGCCGTCGATGCCCCTCCCTGCCCTGCTCCACCCGGTGCCCGATGCCGCGGGGCGACAGCTCTCCCAGCTTCATGAGATCGATCGCCACAACCAGGCCCTGCTGGCCGAAAGCCCCAACGTCCGCCAGGAGTTCATGAAGCGGCTCGACACCCAATCGCTGCCGGCCTATGCCGCGACGGTGGAGCCGTACCGGGAGTATTTCCGCGAGGAGGTGGTCGGCCGGTTCGACCATCCGCTCCTTCCGCCAAGCACCCGGAGCCGCAAGGTCTATGATGAGGCCCGGTGGACGGGCTATGAGGTGGTGATGGATGTCTTCCCCGATGTGATCGCCTACGGGCTGCTCCTGCTCCCGAAGGACCTGAAGCCCGGGGAGCGCCGTCCCGTGGTCGTCTGCCAGCATGGACTGGAAGGGCGCCCCCAGGACGTCGTGAAGGGGAACGCCGAGGCCTATCACGACTTCGCGGCCCGGCTGGCCGACCGCGGATTCATCACCTTCGCGCCGCAAAACCTCTACATCTTCACCGACCGGTTCCGCAGCCTTCAGCGGAAGAGCAACCCGCTCAAGAAGACGCTGTTCTCCACCATCGTCCCCCAACACCAGCAGATCGTGAACTGGCTTTCCGCCCAGCCGTTCGTGGACAAGGAGCGGATTGCCTTCTACGGGCTGAGCTATGGGGGAAAGTCGGCCATGCGGATCCCGCCCCTCGTGCCGCAGTACGTCCTCTCGATCTGCTCCGCCGACTTTAACGAGTGGGTTTCCAAGAACGCCGCCACCACGGGGACCATCGGGCGATACGCCTACGTCTGGGGGGGGGAATACGAGATCTTCGAGTTCGATCTCGGCAGCACCTTCAACTACGCGGAGATGGCGGCGCTGATCGCTCCGCGCCCCTTCATGGTCGAGCGGGGCCATTTCGACGGCGTGGCGCCGGACGAGACGGTGGCGTATGAGTTCGCAAAGGTGCGGTTCCTGTACGAGGCCCGGCTGAGGCTGGAAGACCGGTGCGAGATGGAGACCTTTACCGGCCCCCACACGATCAACGGCAAGGGGACCTTCGACTTCCTCCACCGGCATCTTCGGTGGCCCAAGGGGAACTAGCCGCCGGACCCCGCCGCCGGAGATCAGGGGGATTCCGCATCCACCGTCTCCGCAGGATCCTCGTGCTCGAACAGGGGATAGAGCAACGGGATGATGAAGAGGGTGAGGAGGGTCGCCGTGACCAGCCCCCCGATGATCACCACGGCGAAGGGACGTGAGGTCTCGGCGCCGACGGCATGCGACAGGCCGGCCGGGAGCAGCCCGATCGCGGCCATCATCGCGGTCATCACAACGGGACGGACCCGGGAGACCGCCCCTTCCCGGATCGCCTCCTCCATGGGGCTTCCCGCCCGACGGAGCTCCCGGATCCGCTCGACCAGCAGGACCCCGTTCTGCACGGAGACACCGAACAGGGCAATGAACCCGACGAGGGCCGAGACCGAGAGGGCAAGGCCCGCGAGCGGAAGCGCCACGACGCCGCCGATGGCGGCAAACGGGACGTTCAACAGGATCAGGGCCGCGAGCCACCCCGAGTCGAACGCCGTGAACAGCAGGAAATAGATCGCCGCGAGGGTCACCGGGACCACCAGGGCCAGTCGCTTGACCGCGCGCTGCTGGTTCTCAAAGGCCCCTGTCCACTGGAGATGGTACCCCGTTGGAAGCGGAACCGAGGTGGCCACCTTTTGCTGCGCCTCCGCCACCAGGGACCCCAGGTCACGGCCCCGCACCGAAAGCTTCACAGCGATCCGTCGGGCGTTCTCCTCCCGGTAGATCCTGGCGAACCCCGGGCGAACGTCCACACTCGCCAGCCCCCCAAGGGTCAGCCGTTCCCCGTTCGATCCGAACACCGGAATATGGCGAATCGAATCAATGTCGGAAACCGCCTTGGGCGTCAGCTTCACCACAAGATCGAACATCCGCTCCCCCTCGAGCACCTGCGTCGCCGTCGCCCCACCCAGGGCTGTCTCCACCACCGATTGCACATCCGAAACCGAAAGCCCCGCCCTGGAGATGGCGGCCCGATCGACGCTGATCTGCACCTGGGGCTGCCCGAGAAGTTCCTCCGTTCCGACATCCGCCGCTCCGGGGACACTCTTGAGGGTGTCGGCGATCCGATCCGCGAGCCGTTGGAGCACCACCGGGTCCTCGCCGAACACCTTAATGCCCAGCTCTCCCTTGATCCCGGAGACCGCCTCGTTGACGTTGTCCTCGATGACTTGGGAGAAGGTGAACTCCAGGCCCGGGATCTCGGACAGGGCCCGGTACATGGCCTCCACCACCCCTTCGCGGGTGGGGGCCGTTTTCCACTGATCCCGCGGCTTGAGGTCGACGTAAAATTCCCCGGTGTCAAACCCGTTCACATCGGTTCCGTCGTCCGGGCGACCGAGCTGGCTCATCACGGTGCGAACCTCCGGAAACGACCCGAGAATGTTCCGGACTCGCCTCACGATCCGGGAGGCATCGGTCGGGGAGATCGACTGGGGCATGAGGACGCGGACCCAGAGCGCGCCCTCGTCGAGCTTGGGGAGAAACTCCGATCCGACGTAGTGGGCCACGGTGCCGGCGCCGACCAGCCCGATCACGGCGGCCGCGAGGATGCGGCGCCGGGCCCCCATGGCCCAGACCAGCGCCGGGCGGTAGGCGGCATTCAGCCACCGAACAATCCACGACTCGTGCTCGGCGATCCGCCCCCGGGCCGCGAAACTCGCCAGCACCGGGACGATGGTCAGGGCAAGGAGGGTCCCCACGACCAGGGCGAATGTGAGGGTGAGGGCCATCGGCCTGAAGATCTTCCCCTCCACGCGCTGCATGGTGTAGAGCGGGATGAAGGCCGTGAGCAGGATCGCCTTCGAGAAGAGGATCGGCCGGCCCATCTGCCTCACCGCCTCAATGATCACGGAAGGAAGCGACCGGCGTCCCTCAGGGTGCTCCCGCTGCCGCTCGAGCAATTGGAGGAGGTTCTCGATCACCACGACGGCGGAGTCGACGATGATCCCGAAATCAATCGCCCCCATCGAAATCAGGTTCGCAGGGATCCCCCGGAGGTCGAGGAGCAGGAAGGCCCCCAGGAGCGAGAGGGGCACCACCGTGGCGACAACCAGGGCCGATCGATAGTTCCCAAGCCCCAGGAAGAGGATCAACACCAGGAGGACCAGGCAGATTCCCTCCACCATGTTGTGCTGCACGGTATGAAGGGTGCGGTCGATCAGCTCGGTCCGGTCATAGTGGGGAACGATCTGCACGCCGCTGGGCAGGTCGTGGGTGTTGATCTCGGCGACCTTTTCCCTCACCCGCTGGAGCACCTCGAGGGCGTTCTCCCCCTTGCGCAGGAGAACAATCCCCTGGACCACGTCATCCTGGTCGGAGCCCCCCGGCAGGAGCTTGCCCACCTGGCCGAGCCGGAGCCGCTCCCCGATCGTGACCGCGGCCAGGTCGCGGATTCGCACCGGGGTGCCGTTGCGGGTGTCGACCGCGATGGAGGCGATGTCGTTGGTGTCGCGCACGAACCCGAGCCCGCGGACGACGTACATCTCGGGGCCATGCTCGATGTACGATCCGCCTGCATTCCGGTTCCCATTCGACAGCGCGTCGAACACCTGTTTCAGCGGGACGTTGTAGGACTTGAGCTTCGCGGGATCGACCTGCACCTGGTACTGCTTGGTGGGCCCTCCAAACCCGATGATGTCGACGACCCCCCGGACCGTCCGGAGTTTGCGCTCCACCACCCAATCCTCCAGGGACTTGAGCTCCACGGCACTGAACCCTGGCGGCCCCTTGAGCGTGTAGCGGTAGATCTCGCCCACGGGCGTGGCGTCGGGGGAGAGGCTGGCCTGCGCCCCCGCGGGGAGGGTCACGTTGGAGAGATGCTGGAAGGCCTGGTTACGGACGAAGTCCCCCTTCGCATCATCATCGAACACGATCGTCACGACCGAGAGGCCGAACAGGGAGATCGACCGCATGGTGGCACGGGCCGGGATCCCGTTCATCTCGTTTTCGACCGGAATGGTGATCAGCCGCTCAACCTCCTCGGCGGCGTGCCCGGGGAAGAGGGTGATGATCTGGATCTGTACGTTGGTGACGTCCGGATAGGCCTCGATCGGCAGCCGCTGAAGGGCGCTGAACCCCGCAGCGATGAACAAGGCGAGAAGCGCCAGGGCGATCGGCCGGTGGCGGAGCGAATAGCTCGTCAGGTTCCCCATGATGATGGCCCTTGAGGCGGATTACTCCCGCGCCTTGAGCATCGACTGGAGCAGGAGGCATCCCTCGGTCACGACCCGATCCCCGGCCTCGACGCCGGACATGGCCAGGACCTTCCCGTCCACCTCCCGGGCCACTTTCACCACCCGGCGGGCGAAGCTCCCCGGGGCGGTCTCCACGAACACGTTCGATTCGTTGTCCTGAAGGAACACCGCCTTGGCGGGAATGTCGACGCCGCCCGCAACGGACCCGGGTGCACCCATATCCACCTCCGCGGTGACGTACATCTCCGCCTTGAGCAGCCCCTCACGGTTGTCGACAGAGGCCCGCAGCCGGAGGCTCCGCGTCGCGGGATCCAGGGAACTGCCGACGAAATCGATCACCCCTTCAAAGCTCCTGTCCGGGTACGCCTTGGTCAGCAGCTTGATCTTCAACCCGGGCTTGAAGGCTCCCATGTCGAGTTCCGTGACATCCAGGAAGAGCCAGAGCCGGGCCGGGTCCGTGATCACGAACAGGGGGGCGCAGAGGGCCGGAGCGTTCGCCAGCATCTGGTCGGATCGCACCTCCTGGCCTGGATTCAGGTTCCGCTCAACCACCAGCCCCGCGATGGGGGCTCGAAGCGAGTACACCTGGTCGATCGCGGAGTCGGTCCGGCCGTACAACGCCATCCGTGACTCGGCCCGCTCCTTCTCCGATTCGGCGGCGGCAAGGGCATCCTCGGCCGCCTCCACCTCCTTCTTGGCGATCGCCCCGTGCTCGTGGAGCTCCCGCACCCGGGCAAGCGAGCGCTGGGCAAAGAGGAGATCGGCCGCCGCCTTGCGGGCATCCGCCTGAGCCTGACCAAACTCAGGCGAGGCGACCGTGGCCAGGACATCCCCCGATTCCACCCGCCCACCCAAAACCGGCCGGATCTCCCGGACACGGCCCGCCACGGGGGAGAAGACCCGCACCGTGACCTCGTCATCCCAGGTGAGACGGCCTGTGAAGCGGGCGGTGGTGGCGGCGCGAGAGCGTGCGGTTTCAAATCCCAGGGAGCTCATCTGGGGCGCATCGGTGGCCATCGTGACGGTTTCCTTCTCCACCTTGGCCGCCGGAAGGGGGGAAGCGGCTGCCGAGGACTTCGCCTTCGGATCACACCCGGACAACAGAATTCCCAGAAGCATCGAAGCGATGCCAACGAATGGTTGCGTGTATCGACTCATCATAACCACGGATCACCCGGCCCGCTCAGCTCAAACCGAAGCGAGACCCTGCCACGCCCCACCGCCCCACAACAGCGGTGGATTGGGCTGTTTTCAACCCAAAGCAGTCTCCATGCCACGATCAGAAAACTCGCGGTCCGTTGACACTCCGTGAATTCAGGCCCGATACTGGCCCGGCAGTGAGACCGGGGACGGGGTGGGTGGCAAGCCGTTGACCATCCCGATGCACAGCGACTGACCTTGCTCGGAGGGCCGAGCCCCCCCAGGGGGGCCCGCTTAAACAAACGGGGGCGGGGTCGATTACTTTACCGTCAGCGGGGCCGCCCCCTCGGGTGCCGGTTTCCCAGTGCGGGCACGAGCGGCAGCAGCAACGATGATTTCGACACTCCAGACCGTCGGCGCGGCCCTCCGGGAGCGGGGGCCGGGCTACCTCTGGCCCCTCGCCACCCGCCACTGGATCCCCTCCCTGTTTCAGCGGGCGGCCTCGGGCCGGTGGCGCTCCCGGCTTCGCCGCCTCGCCCTCCTCCTGGCCCTGCCCCCGCTGGGGCTGGCCGGATGGGGCGCGGTTCACCAATGGGGTTGGATCCCGTCGCTTCTCGGGGCCGCGGCCCTCGGGGTGGGGGCACTCTTCGGGCGACCGATCCAGCGTCGGAGGGAATTCAACCGCCTGGAGCTCCACGCCACGCGCCTGACCACGGCCCACCCCTCCCCCCGGGAGGCGTTCGTGCAATGGGCCGGCTTCCCCGTCTCGGCAGAAACCCGCAGGCGGGTGGACGATGCCCTGCGAACCCAGGGTGGGACCTCCCTCGATCTCGGCCATATCGATGACGATGGGCGGGTGGTGGGTCTCCACGGGGAGCTCCCCGGGCTGCCGAACATCCGGAAGGAGGAGTTTGTTCCGCGCAAACGATTCGACCTCTCGATCGTTCTCCAGGAGGGATGCGTTCTGGTCCGCAAGGACTACCGCGGCAACCGGGAAGGGTTTCTTGGGGAATGGGCGACTCTGGTCCACCTCGCCGGGAAGGTGAACGTCCCCGCCCTCCACCACGTGGATGTCGCCCGGACACGTCTCTTCAAGAACCTCATCCTCGGAGAGACGCTGCGCGAGCACCTGGTGGCCGCCGGCGCCCGGATCCTCCGGGTCGATACGAATACCGACCCGGAACTGGCCCACCTCACCGAGGCCGAGCGCATCGAGGCGGTCTGGGCAAGGGCGCAGGCCTATCTGCCGCGCTGCCTGACACCGGAGGCCCTCGCCGGGATGGAACGCCAGGTCGAGGCCGCCCATGCCGCCGGGGTCACCGGGGTCAGCTTCACCTACGGGAACGTCATTGTTGACGCCACGACCGGGCTTCCCTGGTTCATCGACCTCGATAAGGCCCGCATCCACCAAAACGTGCGGTCGCTCGGGTTCCAGCTTCACCGGGATCGGGAACGGGACCGGTTCAACAAGCTGTACGGCAGATCGCTGCTGACCGAGGCGGGAGCCCGGCAGCTCGTAAAGGAGTGGGTGCGCGAGAGCCACGGCTCTCCCGAGCCATTGGACCTCGGGGCCGGGCTGGTCGCGGGTCCCTTCTGGACCACCCGATCCGGCATGGGGCTTTGGGAGGCCGTGCAAGGCCCGCTGCTCCGACCGCTGATCGAGGGAAAGCGGATCCTGAATCTGAACCCCAGGAACGGCACCACCTCAATCCTGATGCTCCGCGACGGAGCCCTTGAAGTCCGGGGGCTGGCCCGCACCCGGGCCCAGGCCCTCCAGGCGGAGAGAACCCGCCGGCTCTTTGAGTGGCGGGACCAGCGGCCCTACACGTTCGTCTCCTCGCCGGAGCCTCCCACGGCGAGCTACGACATCGCACTTCTGCTCGACCCCGGGGCGGAACTCACGGCTGAGGAGCGGGACTCGCTCCTCGCGGCGGCCGGCTCCCTGGCCCCGCTGCTGGTCATCGGGTGCGGCGGCACAGAGCGCCCCCCGTCCGGCGTTCCAGGGCCGGACCTTTCGACGCGGGGGTTCCGCGTCAGACCGCTCCCGGGCCCCGCCCTCACGCCCCCACTCCTGGTCGCCGAACGGATCGACCGCGCGGGGGCGGCCTGATCCCGATCGAGGCAAAGGGGACCCCGCCGATCCCACCCACCGTTCCCCCCCCAAAAAAAACCGCACCCGGCTGGGGAAACACTCCCAACCGGATGCGGAACCTGTTCTGCCGGGTCACCCAACAACCCGGAACACGCAACACTTACAACCCGACGGCAAACAGGCTAAAGAGACCCGCCGCGTGCTTCAGCTGATCGGCAGTGAGGATCGCGAGCGCCTTGCGATAGGCCGTGGTTTGAGCCACGGAAAGCTTCCGCTCGTCGGCAGCAAGCTGGTCGTGGAGGGCCGCGATCTCCTCCTCCGTCTTGCCGGCCAGGACCGCATCCCGGATCGCCACCTCGGCGTCGTGGCGGTCCTTGAACACCGGGGCGACAGCATCATGGAACTCCGTCACGACGGCCTTAAGCTCATCGTGCTGCTTGGCATCCAGCCCCAGACGGGCGACCCAGTGCCGGATCGCCCACTCGTGGGGCTGCACCGCGGGGGCATTCGTGCTGGCCGGGCCGGGATCGGACGGCGCCGTGACGACAATCGGCCCCCTGGGGGAGGCCGTCGCGCTGGAGATCGGGGTACAAACAGCCCCGAGCAAGGCTGCGCCTGCTGCGAGGGTCCGGAGTGGAGCGACTGTCCGTGGAGTCTTCATGGTTCGCATGGTGTGTTGAACGGCAAATGGCAACCGGGGTTGCCTGGTTTACTGCAGCTCTGCTCACTCCCAAGAGCAGGAAGGCTCCGGGCAGGACCTTCCAGCAGGCTCGGGACAGAGCCGTTGTCACAGGGACGGTCATACCGCTCGCATTTCCAATGCCATCCCCACGCCGAGAAGGAATCCCTTGGATTCCGCCACACTCCCCTCGCACACGCCACCCCTAGGCCCGGAAAGGAGGGCAGTCACTTGCCACGCAAGGTCAGCCAGTGCGCTATCGACCCTCTCTTGATTAGAGGGGGATCCACCTCGGGGTAAGAGGCCACTTACTCCCGCATGGAAGGTTTTCGGCTTTCCATGCCTCAGGGGAGTCTCTAAGAGGAGATCCTGAATCTACCTATGGAACGCATTGCATGCCGGTTCGCCCTCTCGCCGATCCTGACGCTCCTCCTCCTCGTGTCCGGGGCCCGTGGCGGGAGCCTCCCACTTCGCGCGGCGGCGGAGGGAGCGCGCCTGACGCCCCCGGCCGTGCCGCTGGTGGCGTGTGATCCCTACTTCAGCATCTGGTCCCCGGCGGACACCCTGGCGGGGGCTGAGACGACGCACTGGACCGGGCGGCCGCATCGGCTGACCAGCCTGGTGCGAATCGACGGGAGGGGATTCCGCCTCCTGGGGGCCAGCCCGGCGAGCCTCCCCGTCCTCCACCAGGCCGGCATCGAGGTGTTTCCCACCCGCACGGTTGCCGTTTTCGAGGAGGCGGGGATTCAGTTGACCCTCACGTTCACCACGCCGGCCCTGCCTGAAGAGATCGCGTTGCTCTCCCGCCCGGTGACCTACGTCACCTACGAGGCCCGGTCGGTGGACAAGCGGCCCCACACGGTGGAGGTCTGCTTTGGCGCCTCCGGCGAGCTGACCGTCAACGAGGCGGCGCAGGGGGTGGTGGCCTCGGCGCCGGGGATTACCGGCCTGACCACGCTCCAGATCGGCTCCCAGTCGCAGCAGGTCCTGGCGCGCAAGGGGGACGATCTCCGAATCGACTGGGGATACCTCTATCTCTCCGCGCCGCGCGGTTCGGTTCAGGGGGCCGCCGTCACGGCCCCGGCCCCGGCCTTCGAGTCGTTCGTGGCGAACGGCAAGGTCGCGACCGGAACCCCGTCCGGGGCTCCGGCCCGTGCCGACAGTCTCGCCGCGGTGCTCACGTTGAGCCTGGGGAAGGTTGGCACCTCACCCGTCTCCCGGTGGCTGATGCTCGCCTACGATGACCTCTACTCGATCCAGTACAACCACGAAAACCTCCGGCCCTACTGGCGCCGGGGCGGGTGGGAGGCGGCCGACCTCCTCAAGGCCTCCGCCCGCGAGTACGTCGCCCTGCAGGCCCGCTGCAGCGCCTTCGACCACGAGCTGATGGAGGACCTCACCCGTGCGGGGGGTGAGAAGTACGCCAAGCTGGCCGCCCTGGCCTACCGGCAATGCTTCGCCGCGGGAAAATTCGTGGCGGACTCGAAAGGCCAGCCGCTCCAGTTCTGCAAGGAGAACCACTCCAACGGATGCATCGCCACCTCGGATGTCTTCTACCCCATGGCCCCCCAGTTTCTCCTGTTCGGCCCCTCGGTGGCGAAGGCCTTTGTGGTTCCCTTCATGAACTACGCCGCAAGCGATCGCTGGAAATTCCCCTTCGCCCCGCACGACCTCGGGACCTACCCCCACGCGAACGGCCAGGTCTACGGGGGCGGGGAGCGGACCGTGGAGAATCAGATGCCGGTGGAGGAAAGCGGCAACCTGCTTCTCCTGATCGGAGCCATCGCCCGAATGGAAGGCAACCCGGGGTTTGCGAACCTCTACTGGCCGCGCCTCGTGCAATGGGCCGAATACCTCAAGACAAAGGGCTTCGATCCCGAGAACCAGCTTTGCACCGATGACTTTGCCGGCCACCTTGCCCACAACGTCAACCTGAGCGCCAAGGCGATCTGCGGGCTCGGGGCGTTTGCCCGGCTCTGCGAGATGCGGGGGGAGACGGGGCTGGCTGCCGAGTACTTCACCCTGGCCCGGGGGTTTGCCGCACGCTGGGTCTCCGAGGCGGCAGAGGGGGATCACTATCGCCTGGCGTTTGACCGGGCCGGCACCTGGAGCCAGAAGTACAACCTGATCTGGGACCGCATCCTCGACCTGAAGCTCTTCCCGTCGGAGGTCCTGCGCAAGGAGATGGACTACTACAAGCGGATCCAAAACCCGTTCGGCCTCCCTCTCGACAACCGGGAAACCTACACCAAGCTCGACTGGATCCTCTGGACGGCAACCCTGACCCAGGACCGATCCGACTTCGAGGCGCTCGTCGCCCCGGTGTTCGCCTTCCTGAACCAGACCCCCGATCGCTCCCCGATGACCGACTGGTACCAGACCAAGTCGGGTCGCAAGGTCGGGTTCACGGCGCGCCCCGTGGTGGGGGGCGTGTTCGCCCAGATGCTCTATGACTCCAAGGGATGGGCCAAGTACGCCTCCCGCGACA
This sequence comes from Verrucomicrobiales bacterium, assembly GCA_003452185.1. GTDB lineage: Bacteria > Verrucomicrobiota > Verrucomicrobiia > Limisphaerales > UBA11320 > UBA11320. The sequence goes on from DMJJ01000293.1 coordinate 17,626, forward strand.
AAACACGCGCCACCGGCTGGGCCCCCCTGCCCGACTACGTCCCCCCCACCCTGCTGCCCGTGATCCCGGACGCGAAGCAGGGTCCCGGGGCCCGCTGGAGCTACACCACCGATCGGCCCGCGGAGGGGTGGAAGCTTCCCGAGTTCGATGCCTCGGGATGGCGGCAGGGGGAGGCCGGGTTTGGCACGCGCGGAACCCCGGGGTCGATTGTTCGGACGGAATGGAGCTCAGGGGACATCTGGCTTCGTCGCGAGGTGACGCTCAGCCGGGCCCCTTCCGGGAACCTCACCCTGGAGGTGCACCACGACGAGGATGTCGAAATCTACATCAACGGGGTGCTGGCTGGGGCGGCCTCGGGCTACACCTCGGACTATGAGTCGCTCCCGATCAGCGCTCCGGGAAGGGCGGCGTTGAAGGCCGGCCGCAATCTGATCGCCGTGCACTGCCACCAGACCAACGGGGGCCAGTACATCGACGTCGGGTTGGTGGAGGTGCAGGCCGGTCGCAGGTGATCCCCCCCCTGCCACGGCACCCCTCATTTCGCCGGTGCCTCTGGCGCCACACCGGTCCAGCAGGCGCGCTGCCACTCCTGGTAGGCCTGAATGGCCACCTCCCGGGCCCGCTCGCACTGGCGGATCGCCTTCTGGTAGGCGACATCCACCGAGGGATCGGCGAAATCGAGCCGCTGCCCATCGCTGGTCAGCGTCCAGGAACTCCGATACCTCTCCATCGTGTCGAGGAACGACTTCAGGACCGCCCCGTACTCGGAAAATGAGTTGAACATCCGGTCAGCCTGGAGGACGGCGTTGTACCGCGCCTTGAGGGTCCGCACGGTGATCGAGCGGTAGAGCGCCTCGGCCCCCCGGGTGGCCAGGATCTCGTCCATGGCGGCGGCGGGGTTGTGAAAAAAGACTTTCGCGGGCTGGAGCTCCGCGATCGTCGCCTCCAGGGCGGCGACCCGGGCCCGCGTGGCGGCGGAGCTCCGGAGGAGCCCCAGGTTGATCGCCTTGCCCATCTCGGTGAGCGCATTCGTCACCCCCTGCATCCGGGCTTTGACCAGGGAGTTGAACTGGGCATAGGCGGCATTCGGTCCCTTCTCCTCCTCCTCCCGGGCCTCGCTGTCGGCCGCAGGGGGAGCCGGGCGCAGCGCGGAGAGGTCGACCTCCCCCGCCGTGGATTCCCCAACCCCCGTCTCAAGCTCGGGGCTGTTCTTGAGCCGTGAGACGATCTCCGGGGTGCCGGCTTTCCCCCAGTCCCGGATCTGCTCGATTTCCCCCCGGTCGATCTCCCCGACCACCATGCCCTCGCGGATGAACCGCACCAGGTGGAGGTAGCGACCGGCGCGGGAGACGATCTCGCGGCTCCAGGCGGCCATCTCGTCGTAGGTCGCGGCGGAGGGGAGGTCGACGCTGAGCAGGAACTCGGTGAACCGCTCCACGCGGACCACGGGTGTGGCCCCCTGGGGCACCACGGCGACCGCAAGACGCCGGATCATTTCGGAGATTCCAACCCCGGGCTCCTTGACGATCGCGTCGAGAGGGCCGCCGAGCAGCCTTTCAACCTGCTCGCGACGCCGGATCTCCAGCTCGAAGGCGGCCCGATTCTCGGTGTGCAAACGGTTGGTGCGGGCGACGAACTCCCGCTGCACGGCATCCCGGTGGGCCAGGCGCAGGGCCTGGATCGACTCCTGCCGGCGGACCTCCGCCCCCTGGTCGAGCAGGAACCAGGCGCCGCCGCCCAGAAGCAGCATCGCCAGGCAGATCACGAATGTCTTTGGCGTCATCATCTCTCGACCTCCGGGAAACCGCGCCCCCCCTTCACTAGAACTCGAGCTCCCCCTCGGGTTCCCGGTCCGCCCCCGGCAACATCTCCGAGGTCAGAAACTGCACGCCGGAGATGCTGTCGTGTTCGACCCCCATGATCTCGTAGACCTGCGGGAGGGAGACCGTCCCCCAGTCGGCCACCCCGGCGGCGCGCCTCTGGTCGACCGCCACCCGGTAGAGCCGCCGGTTGACGACCCGCCACCGCGTTGCCAGGCGGGCCCGTTCCTCCGGGGTTGCCCCCTCGGGGATGTCGGAGATGTTCAACCCGTGGTTGTAGGAAACCTGCAGCTTCTCGATTCCACGCGACCCGCAGGCCGCGAACACCTCCCGCAGGATGCCGGCGGAGGTCGACCGGGCCGCCAGGCGCATCGACGAGGTGGAGGCGTGACGCGTCGTGCCACCCCACTCCCCCTCGGCGACAGCGGAATGGGCGAAGGCGACCTTCACGATGTAGCGATCCTGGAACGGGACCACCTCAACACGGCTCTTGGGCGGGGCCGCCATCAGCGCGACCTCCTTGAGGGCGCGGACCGGGTTGATCGTGGGGTCGCGTCCCAGTTCCGCCATGCGCAGGAGGTTGAATTCCATCGGCGTCTTCGCAAACGCGCGGTCATGAGCCGCCCGCCGCCCCCACTCCTCCTCGTGCTGGGCTCGCGCCTTCGTGCCGGCAAGCCAGTTCGTGTCGGCGATCATCGCCTGAAAGCGGGACTCCTGCTCCCGCGCGACGGCGGCACGCGCGGCATCCTCGGCCTCGTTTGCCTGGCGGCGGGAAAGGTCCTCAGCGGCAAGCTCCGCCTTCACCCCGGCCGTGAACCGGTCGGCCTGGGCGGCGCGCCGGGCCATTCCGCCGAGGAGACCCGCGACGCAGAGAACCACCGTCCCGGCGATCCAAGCCCAGTCCAGGCCACGCCTCGGGGCGGAGCTCTCCCCCCCTTCCGGAAGGATGGCCCCACAGCAGTCGCACCGACTCACCCCGGGGTTTCGAAAGAACCCGGGCGCGTTGGCATGGCCACACTGGGAACAGGGCTGGGTCATGGTGACCCGCGCTTGGCGGCGCGAGGTCCCCCATGAGTAACGTGGTCCCGGGAATATGGAAGCCCGATTTGGTGCCGCCACGCCACCCGGGTGGGACTCGACGCGCGAGGGAACATCCTCCCCCTCCCGATCGGGCCGACCCCTTCCCAACCGTTCACGCCGGCAGGCCGGACGCCCCCACGCGCTGGATGCCCTTCCGACGCCGCTTTTGAAACGGGGTGACGCAGTAACGGAGTGGCGCGGACTGAGAAGAAAAACTCAGCGCCGCCCAATACCCATGGATTGCCCGGAGGGCTGCAAACATTGTACAGGCGGGTTCCACTTCACAACCCGGGCCGCTCTCGCTAGCGTAAGGCTCAGCCTTGAGCGCGGGCGAACCGGTTCCGCGCGGGCTGGGATGCGGACGACTCTTTCATGAAGACCACGGTCACCCTCCATGGTTTGGGGCTCCTCTCGGCGCTGCTGCTGATTCCTCCCACCCCCGCGCTGGCGGCCGACCCGGCCGCGGGCCGCACCGAGTTCAACCGCGACATCCGTCCCCTTCTCGGGAAGCACTGCACCGCGTGCCACGGCGGGGTGAAGAACGCCGGGAAGATCTCGTTCATCTACCGCGACAAGGCTCTCGCGAAGGGAAAGTCAGGCCGTCCCGCGATTGTGCCGGGCCGTCCCGAGGAGTCGGAGGTGATCGCCAGGATCCTGTCAAAAGACCCGGATGAGGTGATGCCCAAGCCGGATCACGGACCCCGACTCAACGAGAAGGAGATCAGCCTCCTCCGTCGCTGGATCGCGGAGGGGGCGGAGTGGAGCGAGCACTGGTCGTTTGTCCCCCCGAAGGAGCCGGCCCGCCCCACCCTGCGGAACCCGGCGTGGGCCCGGGAGCCGCTGGATGAATTCATCCTGGCCGGCCTCGAGGCGGAAGGGCTTCCTCCCTCCCCCGAGGCCTCCCCGGACGAGTGGCTGCGGAGGGTGTCGTTCGACCTGATCGGTCTCCCCCCCTCCCCGGAGGAGTATTCGCTCTATCTCGCCGACCGGCGGCACGATCCCCGGGGGGCTCGAGAGCGGGTGGTTGACCGCCTGCTGGCCTCGCCTCACTTTGGCGAACGGTGGGCCACCCTCTGGCTCGACCTGGCCCGCTACTCCGACACCTACGGATTTGAGAAGGATCCCCACCGCGACATCTGGCCCTGGCGCGACTGGGTCATCAGGGCCTTCAACAGCGACATGCCGTTCGACCAGTTCACCCTCCGGCAGCTGGCGGGGGATCTGTTCGAGCATCCGACGGCGGACGACCTCCTGGCGACGGCGTTCCACCGCAATACGCAGAACAACACCGAAGGGGGGACCGACGACGAGGAGTACCGGACCGCCGCCGTCCTTGACCGTGTCAACACCACCTGGACGGTCTGGCAGGCGACCACCTTCGGATGCGTGCAATGCCATTCGCATCCCTACGACCCGATTCCCAACAGGGACTACTACCGGTTTGCCGCCTTTTTCAACAACACCGAGGACTGCGACCAGAACGACGACTTCCCGCGGTACCTTTTCCCCGACAACCCCCAGGAGCGGGAGGCGGCCGCGGCGGCGCAGCAGGAGGCGCGGCGACGACGCCTCGACCTCAACCGTGAGGGGCTTGCCCTGGCTCGCAGCCTCGGGGACTGGAAACCCTGGACGCCGCTCGAGGCAAAGGCCTCCGGCGGGCGACTCACCCTGGGCGACTCGGGACGGATCGACGCAGGCGGCACCCTGCCCATCGCCGTGAAGTACACCCTCACCCTGCCGGTGGTCCCAGGGCTCACGGCGATCCAGATCCAGATATTCCCCGACTCGGAGAACCCGAAGCGCCCGCCCGAACGGGGCCAGATCTTCTCGAAGTTCTCCCTGGGGCTTCTCCCGCCCGGGGGCTCCAACACGCCGGTGCGCCTCAAGGAGGCGATTGCCGATTACATGGCCGGTCCCTTTGATCCCCAGCGCGTGGTGGAGGGGGGCGGAGGGCTTGGAAGCTATCCAGTGGGGAGCGACCGCCGCGAGGGGGTGATCGTGCTGGAGAAGCCGCTGGAGGCCCCCGAGGGATCGAAGCTCGTGGTGGAGATCGAACACGGGATCGCGGCCAACAGCGACTTCCAAGGGTGTCCGCTCAAGCACTTCAGCCTCTCGACGAGCACCAACGCAAGGGCCACCACGTTTGTCACCTCGCCCGCCCGGATGGAGGCCTGGAAAGCATGGCACCATGCGGTGGATGCCTCATCGCGTGGAGGCGGGGTGCGGGTTCCGATCCTGGTCGAGCGGGAGCGGGCGGCGACCCGCGAGACCCGGGTGTTTATTCGTGGCAACCGGCTCACCCGGGATGAGGTCGTGAGCCCGGGGATCCCGGACGTCGTGAACCCGCCCCGCAAGGAGGGTCCCCTGACACGTCTCGACATGGCGCGGTGGCTGGTGGGGAACGAAAACCCGCTCGCCGCCCGGGTCCTGGCCAACCGGCTCTGGGCCGCCCTGTTCGGCCACGGCATCGTTGAGACTCTCGAGGATTTTGGCGCCTCGGGGGCCAAGCCCACCCACCCCGAACTCCTGGACCACCTGGCGCTCCGGCTCCGCGGGGAGTTTGGCTGGTCGGTGAAACGGTTCCTCCGCTCGCTCGCGCTGTCAGCCACGTATGGCCAGACCGGGCATGCCTCCCAGCAACTTCAGGATCGCGACCCCGCGAACCACCTGCTCGCCCGCGGCCCCCGGGTCCGGCTTACGGCGGAGATGGTCCGGGACCAATCGCTGGCCCTCTCAGGCCTGCTTTCGCCCAAGGCCTTCGGCCCCCCGGTCTTCCCGCCCCAGCCCGACGGAGTGTGGCGGACCGTCTACAGTGGCGCGAGCTGGCGGACCGCACAGGACGAGAACCGGTTCCGGCGCGCCCTCTACACCTACAGCAAGCGGACGGCCGGTTACCCGATGTTCCTGACCTTCGACGCCCCGAGCCGCGATGCCTGCACCGCCCGCCGGATCCCGAGCAACACCCCGCTTCAGGCCCTCACGACCTGGAACGACCCCGCGTTCATCGAGATGGCCCAGGGACTGGCCTTGAGGATGGAGGCGGAATGCGGGCCCACCCGCGAGAAGATCGAGTTCGGATGCCGGCTCGTGACCCTCGAGCCCCCCTCCCGATCGATGGTCGACACCCTGATGAAACTCTATGAAGGGGCGAGGCAGGACTACCTCGCCGCCCCGGACACCACCTCGAGGCTTGCCCCCGGGCCCGATCGCGCCGCGCTGGTGCTCGTGGCCAACACCCTGCTGAACCTCGACATCACCCTTAACCGCTGAGACACCCATGAGCCTTCTCCAGCAGCTTCAGGCCGACTCCGCCCTTCTCCAGACGCGGCGCTACTTTCTGCGGGACGCCGCATCGGGTCTCGGCGCCCTTTGGTTCGCCTCGGCCGGAGGGCGTGCGTACGGGGCCGCCGCAAGCGTGCTCCGCAAGGAGCCGGGACGCCCGCTTCACGCCTCCGCCCCGTCCCTGCCCGGCAAGGCCAAGCGGGTCATCTACCTCCACATGGCGGGCAGCCCAAGCCAGCTCGAGCTGTTCGACCACAAACCCGACCTCGTCCGCCAGGATGGCAAGGACTGCCCCCAGGCCTTCCTGGCGGGGAAGCAGTTCGCCTTCATCCAGGGAGTGCCAAAGATGCTCGGCCCCCAGTACCCCTTCCAGCAGCACGGCCAAAGCGGGCAGTGGATCTCCGACCGGATGCCCCATCTCGCCACCCTCGCGGACGACCTCTGCTTCATCAAGTCGATGTACACCGACCAGTTCAACCACGGTCCCGCCCAGCTCCTGGTCCACACCGGCAACCAAAACCCGGGGGCCCCCAGCGCCGGCGCCTGGGTCACCTACGGCCTGGGGACCGACAACGAGAACCTCCCCGGGTTCATCGTCCTGACGAGTGGCGGAAAGAACCCCGACGCCGGAAAAACCGTCTGGGGGTCGGGCTTTCTTCCCTCCGTGTACCAAGGAGTGCAGTGCCGCTCCGAGGGGGAGCCGGTCCTCTTCCTCTCCAACCCGCCGGGGATCGACCGGGGACTCCGCCGACGCTCCCTGGAGGCGCTGAACGAGATCAACGCCCGAAGCGCCGCGGAGACAGGGGACCCTGAGACCCTGACGCGGATCGCCCAGTATGAGCTCGCCTTCCGGATGCAGGTCGAGGCGAGCGACGCCTTCGATATCGGGAAGGAACCCGCCGGAATCCACGCCCTGTACGGCACCCAGCCGGGCAAGGAGTCGTTCGCCAACAACTGCCTGCTGGCCCGTCGGCTCGCAGAACGGGGGGTTCGTTACATCCAGCTCTTCGACTGGGGCTGGGACAGCCACGGAACGGACGAGACGACAGCCCTTACCCACGGGTTCAAAGCGAAGTGCGAGAGCATCGACCGCCCCATCATGGCGCTCATCTCCGATCTCAAGCAACGAGGGTTGCTGGAGGAGACCCTGGTCGTGTGGAGCGGGGAGTTTGGCCGGACCCCGATGAGGGAGAACCGGGCCGGAGTGGAGATGAAGTTCGCCGGACGCGATCACAACCCGGGAGCCTTCACCCTCATGATGGCGGGAGGCGGGTCCAAGGGCGGGGTCAGCTACGGCGAAACGGACGAGTTTGGCTACCAGTCGGTGATCGACCGGGTCTCCGTGCACGACTTCCATGCCACCCTACTGGCGCTCCTGGGGTACGACCACCTCAAGTTCACCTACCCGGTCTCCGGGGTGAATCAGCGGCTGACGAATGTGACCCAGCCGGGGAGCGAGGTGGTCCGGGGAGTCATTGCCTGAGCCGGCGGTTTCCGGACGGTTTCTGGTTGGCAAGCGCCGGATCCCGTCCCATCCTCCCGCTCAGGAACCAGACCGAACCGACGACTCCCGATCCCGTCTCACCATAGGACCCCCGGCCATGAACATCACTCTCAGCTCCCTCGTGCTCCTCGCCACCCTCGGCCTCACGGCCTGCAGTGAAAAAAAATCCGAGCCCCCCGCGGCCAACTCAACCACCTCGAGCGGCAACCCCATCACGGCCCCAGTGGACTACCTTGGGGCGGTGGCCAAGGCCCAGCATACCTCGGTGAACAAGCTGTCGCTGGTCGGCATCACCCAGGCGATCCAGCAGTATCAGGCGCTTGAAGGCCATCTTCCCAAAACCCTGGACGACCTGGTGACCGCGAAGGTGCTGGAGCAGATTCCGACCCCGCCCCAGGGGATGAAGTTCAGTTACAACCCCGCCACGGGGGAGGTCTCCGTCGTGGCCAAGTAGGCCTGCCCGGGGAGGGAGTGACGTACGGAAAGAACCGAAGGGATGGACGTGGGGGCTTCTGCCCCGATCGTATGGACCCGGGTCTGATGGCTCGATCCAGAGTTCCCCGTCCGCTCCATGGGGTGGCCTTGGCACTCGCCTTGGCGATGGTCTCCGCCGGCACCGCCGCGACCTCACGTAGCCCGCTTCGACAGCAGGCCTACATCTGGCAACGCTCCTGGACCCCCGAAGTTGAACGGTCGGCGCGTGACCATGCGGGCAGTTTCTCGCGCTATATCCTCCTGGCCGCGGAGGTGACCTTCCGAAACGGGACCCCCGAGGTGGTGCGCCCCGCGCTCGATTACTCAAGGATCCGGGGCCTCTCCGGCCCGCTGCCACTCGGATTGGCGCTACGGATCGGCCCCTTCCGGGGTCCTTTTGCCGCCACCGATCCACGAACGACGTGGCTGGCCACCCTCGCCCGCTCACTAGTCGGGGAGGCGAGCGCCCAAGGCGTGCCTCCCGCGGAGCTTCAGATCGACTTCGACTGCGCCGAGTCCCGGCTGGCGGGATATGAAGTCTGGGTCAGAGAACTCCGAAAGGGGGTCGGACCCACGCCGCTCACCCTGACCACCCTCCCCTCCTGGCTCAAGCACCCCGAGTTCGCCTCGCTGGTCCGCGCGGCAGACGGGTTCATTCTCCAGGTCCACTCGGTCGCCCGACCGACCCGGATCGACACCCCGTTCACCCTCTGCGACCCGGCCGCAGTCGCGGCCTGGGTCGATGCCGCGGCAGCGGTCGGGAGGCCGTTCCGGGTGGCGCTTCCCACCTACGGGTACACGATGGCGTTCAGCAGGCAGGGTGGGTTCCTGGGTCTCTCGGCCGAGGGCCCCTCCCCCACCTGGCCCGAGGGGACGGCGTTGCGTCAGGTGATGGCCGACCCGGTTGAACTCTCGCGGCTGGTCGCGGGGTGGAAGACCAGCCGGCCCGATCTTCTCCAAGGAGTGATCTGGTATCGGCTTCCCGTCCCGGGCGACACCCTCAACTGGAGGTGGGAGACACTCGACGCCGTGATGCGGGGAAGGCCCCTTGCATCGGACCTGGAGGTTGCGGCCCTGCGGCCAGCACAGGAACTCGTGGAGGTTGAGATTACGAACCGGGGGGTGCTTCCGGTGGAGGCCCCGCCCAGAATACTGGTCCGGTGGAGCGGAAGCCGTCTGACCGCCGGGGACGGGCTGGCAGGATTCTCCCTCGCGGACGAGTCGGCGGGATCGGTCCGGCTCACCCCTCCGCCCGACTGGCACCCGCTGGAACCCGGGGGCCGACGACGAATCGCCTGGGCCCGATTCAACCAAAACACCGAGGTCACCCTTGAACTCCTCCCTTCCCCCCGATAACCGGGAACGTCGCGGCCTCATGCTCCCTGGCTGGCGCGGGGGTCTCCCCCGGTGGACACTGATCCTTTGCCTGCTGCCGGCCCATATCGCCCCGGCGTGCGGGCCGGAGTTTCCCAACTGGCTGCTGGCCGGAGGGGACGGCCCGCTCCTGGTGGCCCCGGTTGCCCATTTTCGTCGTGAACTCGACCGGCTTCACCCGGTCGCCACCCCGTCGTCCAAGGGAGCCCCGGCAACCGATCCAGACCACGGAACCGCGGCGGCCGAGGCCTACGACCTGGCGGGTGCCCTCCGGGCCCAGGGGAAAGGGGGGGATGAGATCTCGGGGATTCTGAAACGGCTTGCCGAGTATCGACGGTCCTTCACGAACGACCCATCACAACGGGCGACGCTCCCGGGAGGGTTGCCGCCCGAGTTTCAGGACTACCTTCAGGGGGCCGAAGCCTGGTCGATGGGGGATCCGCAGGGGGCCCGCGAGGCCTGGAGCCGTCTCCTGGCACGGCCGGCGGAGGAGCGGCGCTGCAAATCCACCTGGGCGGCGTACATGCTCGCCAGGACGTCTGAGACCAACGAGTGGGAGGAGGTGGCGGCCCGATTCCAGGAGGTCAGAAAACTTGCCAAGGAGGGGTTCGCCGACACGCTGGGCCTCGCGACCGCCAGCCTTGGATGGGAGGCTCGCCTTCACCTGGAACGGGGAAAATTCGTCGAGGCGGTTCATCTCTACCTGGAGCAGTATGCGCGGGAGCCGGAAGGGTCGGCCGAGAACTCGCTCGCGGAAGCCTCCCGACGGGCGCTGGCAAGGGGGAGGCCGGAGGAACTCGAGCCTCTGGCCAGGGACCCCGATGGCCGACGGGTGATCGGCGCCTGGATCGTGAGTCGGCAGCCCTACCGGTTCGACCGTCTGGACGAAACCCACGAACGGACTTCGTCGGTCGGACGCTGGCTCGAGGCTGTCGAGGCGGCCGGGGCGAAGGATCTCCCCATAGCGGAGCAACTTGCGCTCGCGGCCTACCAGGCCGGCCAGATGCAGGCCGCCGCACGCTGGGTGGCCAGGGCTCCGGGGTCCCCTGCCATCCAGTGGATCAATGCGAAGCTCTGGCTGAGGGCGGGGAAGCCGGAGCGGGCCGCCGCCCTCTTGAAGATCATCCTGCCGATGTTCCCCCCGGCACCGCTCGACCCGCAAAGTCACCCCGCCCTCCCGTTCGAGGCGGGGCTCGGGATCGAGGAGACCTCCTGGCACGAGATCTCGGCACGCGACCAGGTGCTGGGGGAGCTGGGTGCACTGAGGCTGGCGCGTCGGGAATACGCCGAGGCCCTGGATGCCCTCCTTCGTTCGGGGTTCTGGATGGACGCCGCCTACGTGGCGGAGCGGGTCCTCACGCTCGAGGAGCTCCGACGTTACGTGGATCTCCAGTGGCCGCCGCAAACCGAGCGACTCAACGAGCAGGCATCGGTCCTCACCGAGTTGCGGTCGGTTGCGGAGGTTACCGAGGAAGGGAAGCGAACCGGGATCCGCCATCTCCTGGGAAGGCGGCTGGCCAGGGCCGGGCGCCGGGCCGAGGCACTTCCCTACCTGCCCGTGTCGCTGCGGCCGAGGCTCCAGGATCTCATGGCCTGCCTGGAGCAAGCCTCCGACAACCGGCTGCCGGGGGTCGCCCGCGCCCGGGCCTGGTGGGGCGCCGCGCTCTCGACCAGGACCAATGGACTCGAGCTCCTCGGCACCGAGGTGGCCCCCGACTGGGCGATCCATTCAGGGGCCTTCTGGGATGGCGTCGACCTCCCGGACCGTCGCAAGACCAACAGCGTGACGCACGCCTCGCCGGACGAGCTCACACGGGCCGAGGCGAACGAGCCAACCCCCAACCGCCGGTTTCACTACCGCCACGTGGCCGCGGGCCTGGCCTGGCGGGCTGCCGG
>DMJJ01000117.1 GCA_003452185.1 Verrucomicrobiales bacterium
AGGCCATGTTCAACGGCTTGTGAATGTCCGGCTCGCTTGCCACGAGCTGAATCTCGAATCCTTCCGGAACCTTCAGCGCGCCCCGTTCCTCCGCCGGTGAATGCCAGGGCGTCAGCCGGATGTTCTCGGCAAACGGATCAGCCTGTGCAGCGAAGCATCGCGGCGGGGCGAGGAGGAGCAGGATCGGGAAAAGCAACGAGCCGAGCTTGGATCGGGTGCCGGATGCCATGACATCGAAGCTAAACCGGGGCCGTCCGGTCGGGCGACTCCTTTCTGGTTTTGCCGGGTGGCCCCGCTCAACCTCCGGTCACCACCCGGACTCGATAGAACCGCCGGACGCTCCCGCCGACAGGACTTGCGTCGGTGTAGGTGCCGACCCCGGGGGTACCGGGGGACGCCGGGTCAAGTTCCTCACCCACCGGGCGCACGACATCCTGGAAGGGCCCTGAGATCTGGTCCGCAACCTGAACCCGATAGCGTATCCCCCCCACCGAAGACCACCGAACAACGACACCCCCGCCTTCCGAAGCGGGCCCGATTCCCGTCATGTGAAGGAAGCTGGAGGGGTCGTTCGGATCCGTCCCCGAAAGGTACTCGGCGAGGGCCGTCTGTCCGTCATGATCCCGATCCCCATCCGGGTTGTTGAGGTCGTAGAGCTGCTCCCACAGGTCGGGCATCCCGTCACGGTCCAGATCGGCAGGGGGCGTCACGTTCACCGTGAACCTCACCGGAAGGCTGTGGGTCACGCCGTCGAAGACACGGAACTCGAACCCGTCGAGGCCCAGGAACCCCCGCGGGGCCAGATAGGTGACCACGCCGGTCTCAGGGGTGAATGCAAGGAGGCTCCCGGAGACGGGAGCTTTTGTGATTTCGTACGTCAACGGGAGGAAGTCGACCGAGGTTCCAGCCAGGGTCAGCTTGACCGGGAAACCGGGGCTGGCAAACCCCTGCCCGGCTCGGGCCACGGGATCATCATGCACGGGCGTCACCACCACGGTGACAGCGCCCGTTGAGGTGGCACCGAAAAAGTCGGCCACGACGTAGGTCAGCAGGTTCGTCCCGTTGTAGTTGGCGGCCGGAACCAGCACGATTCTCCGGGAGGATTCGAGCAGAAAACCAAGCCCGACCCCATCGGTCGACGCGCTCACCAACCGGAGCGAATCGCCGTCCGGGTCCGTGTCGTTGACCAGCGGATCGAACGTCGCCACTTGGTCCTCCGCCATCTCGAAAGCATCGGGAACGGCGACCGGCGGGCGGTTCCCGGACCGGACAGAGACAGGATTCGATGCCGCACCGGTCCCGTCCGCGGAGCGGCACGCGACGGTGTACAGGTAGACGAAACCTGCGATGCCGGTGTCATCCTGGAACTCGGTCACCCCGGGGGGAAGCTCCCCCAAGGTCTCAACTGGCCCTCCGGTGACGGCGGTCCGCATCAGGATGTAGCGGTCGATGTCGGGCACGGCGCGCCAGACGAGGTGGACGCCGGAGAACGTCGTCGTCGCCTGGAAGGTCGCCGGGGCAAGGGGCAGCCCGGGGCGGAACTCGAACGCCCCGCGATCCGGCAGCGCCACGCCGTTGCCGTCACCGTCGAGCGGCCTCGGGGTCCCGTCCAGATCCACCAGCGGCCCCCCGGCCAGGGGAGCGGTATCCACGGCGGGCGAGGCCCGGCGAAGATGAAAGTCGAGGAACGCCTCATCATAGAAGAGGGGATCTCCGCGGAGGTTCCCACCCGTCCCGGTCAGATCCCCAACTCCCTGGTAGTCGTGTCCATTTTCGAACAGGAGGTTGTTCTCCCAGACGCTGTGCATATGGGCATCCCCAAACGTGAGGTCCAGGCCAACCCCATTGTGTGCAATCACATTGTTTCGATAGACGTGGTCGGCGCTCGTGACACGATTGTCCATATGGACCGCAACCCGATTGCCAACGAAGGTGTTGTTGATCACCACGGGGGCGGCGCCGGCGGGCAGGGTGAAATTCACCCCCACCGTTTCGTTGTTCACGAAGAGGTTGTTGCGGACCACCGGCGAGGACCCATTCACGAAGGAGACGACCCCCGACAGGAACTGCGAGTCGGCGGTGCAACGGATGAAGAGGTTGCCTTCAATCAGCGCGCTGGCGCCGTTGCCGCCAATGGCGGCCCCGAAGCCGCCCGCGCTTTGCGCGCACCCGTCGAAAATGTTTTTTCGGATGACCGCCCCGGTGCCGACCACCACGATGCCGCTGCCGAAATCGCCATAGCTGTTGGTGATGGTGAATCCGGCAATGAGCCCGCCCGGCCCTAGCACGGCGCCGATCCGGTGGTCCGGGTTGAGGGTGGTGACCTTCGGCCCCCCCGTGGCCACGAGGGCGACGTCCTTTCCCTGAAAGTCGAGGCTCTCATGGTAGTCGCCCGGGGCCACCTGGATCTCATCTCCTGGGGAAGCGGCCGTCAGGGCGGCTTGGAGTGTGGTGGCGTCGCCCGGCACACGGAGGACCGCACCGTGAACGTTCCAGCGGAGCAGGCTGACCAGGACGCAGCAAACCCAGAGGGTGAAAGAATGACTCCTCGGCAGGAAGCACATGGCTGATTCGGATATTAAGGAGGGCTTGCAATGGGGTCAAGCGAGCGATGGTCGCAGCTCTCATGAAAGCGCCGTC
>DMJJ01000045.1 GCA_003452185.1 Verrucomicrobiales bacterium
CGCGGTGACGCAGAGGCGCAGAGACGCGGACTGAGTAAGCGTTTGGTTGAGGATGACATGCCTGCTTGGGAGAGGAGCGGTTGGCCTTGAAGTCGTGTGACTGGATCCGCCCTCAGCCTCTGTTCATCACCCTCCACCGCGATGCTTGGGGCGCTTTCGGCTCTTCCCGTCCCCACGGGAAGCCGCTAGGGTCAGGGCCGACTCATGAAACGGATCGGGCTCCTCTTGGGGCTGTGGCTCGGATGGAACGGAATCGCGGCCCTCGCCGGCGATGCCCTTCCACTTCCCGGCACCGACCCGCTCCCCCCGGCCCCGCCCGCCTCCCGCTCCGAGTCGATGGTGGCGGGGATCGATCGGTTCCTGATGCGCCAGATCGCGGAGACCGTTCAAACACGGTCCAACCGATGGCACCGCGACCTCACGTCGGCGGCCGCCTACGACCGGTCCGTGCAGCCGCAGCGCGAGCGACTGGCCCGGATCATCGGCGCCGTAGACCCACGGCTCCGGGTCGACTCCCTCGAGTACGTCGAATCGACCTCCACCCCGTCGCTTGCCGCCGAAACCCCGGCCGTTCGGATCTGGGCCGTCCGGTGGCCTCTCTTCGCCGGGGTCTGCGGCGACGGGCTTCTCCTTGAGCCCCGAGGTCCGATCAAGGCCAGGGTGGTTGCCCTCCCCGATGCCGACCAGACCCCGGAGATGCTCGCCGGACTGGAAAAGGGGGTGGCCCCGGAGTCACAGTTCGCCCGCCGGCTCGCCGAGGCGGGGTGCCAGGTGATCCTCCCCGCCCTCATTGACCGGCGCGATGCCGGGTCGGGCAACCCGCGGCTCGGCCGGTTCACCAACCAGCCCCACCGGGAGTGGGTCTACCGGCAGGCGTTCGAGGTGGGGAGGCACATCATCGGGTACGAGGTTCAGAAGGTTCGGTCGGCCCTCGACTGGCTGGCACACCAGAACGCCCTCGGTCCCGAACTCCCGATCGGGCTCATCGGATACGGGGAAGGGGGGCTCATCGCCCTCCACGCCGCAGCCCTCGACCCGCGTCCCGCAGCGGTGCTGGTCAGCGGGTACTTCGATTCCCGCCAGCAGGTCTGGGCGGAGCCGATCTACCGAAATGTCTTTGGCCTGCTTTCGGACTTCGGCGACGCCGACCTCGCGACCCTCGTCGCCCCCCGCCGGCTGATCATCGAGCATAGCGAGCCCCCGCGGATCGAGGGGCCTCCGAAACCCCGACCCGGACGGGAGGGGGCGGCCCCCGGCGCGTGGTCGACCCCCGACTTCACCTCCGTGGAGTCCGAGGTCCGGCTCTCCCAGTCGCTTTTGACCGCCAACTGGGCCCCGGATTGGATCCGCCTGCTCAACGAGAGTGAGGGGGGGACGCTCCGGTTTGGATCGACCCGGGCCCTCTCCGAGTTCTTGAACGCGCTGCGGCTCCCGGTCCAGTCGCTGCCCGAGCCGGGCCCCTGGCCGGTTGACCAGCGAAAGAGCTTCGATCCCGACGCCCGGCAGCTTGCCCAGGTCGGCGAGTTGGTGGAGCACACCCAGCGGCTCCTGCGGGAGTCGGAGGCGGAACGCGACCGGGGTTTTTGGAAGTCGCACCCGCCGGGGGATCCCGCCCGCTGGGCCGCGGAAACCCGCGAAGCGCGTGAGCAGTTGGGGAACGAGGTCATCGGTCGTTTCCCGCCCGCCTCCGTGCCGATGCACCCGCGGACGCGGGTCTCGTACGAGCAACCGGGCTGGACGGGCTACGACGTCGTGCTGGATGTCTGGCCCGACGTGGTTGCGTGGGGGGTGCTGCTCCTGCCGAAGGGGATTGCCGCCGGGGAGCGGCGTCCCGTCGTGGTCTGCCAGCACGGGCTCGAGAGCCTGCCCGACACCGTGATCACCCAGGACCCGGCCTCCGCCGACTACCGGGGATGCAAGGGATATGCCGCGCGGCTTGCAGCGGAAGGATTCGTGGTCTTTGTTCCCCACAACCCGTATCGGGGCGGCGACCGCTTCCGGCTGCTCCAGCGCAAGGCCAACCCCCTCGGCCGCTCCCTCTTCTCCGTGATCACCGCCCAGCATGACCGGATCCTCGACTGGCTTTCGGGGCAGCCGTTCGTCGATCCGGACCGGATCGGATTCTACGGAATTTCCTACGGCGGCAAGACCGCCATGCGGGTGCCGGCGCTCCTGGGGCGGTACGCCCTGTCGATCTGCTCGGCCGACTTCAACGACTGGGCGACAAAGAACGCCACCGTCGACTCCCCTTACAGCTACCTCTTCGGAGGCGAGTACGAGATGCCCGAGTTCGACCTCGCGCACACTTTCAACTACGCGGAGATGGCGGCGCTGATCGCCCCGCGGCCTTTCATGGTCGAGCGGGGCCATGATGACGGGGTCGCCCCCGACGAGTGGGTGGCGCACGAGTATGCACGGGTCCGGCGGCTCTACGCGAAGCTCGGGATCCCCGACCGTACCGAAATCGAATTCTTCAACGCCGGGCACGAGATACATGGGGTGGGGACGTTCGAGTTCCTCCACCGCCACCTGCGCTGGCCACCCCCGCCGGCTGCCCGATGAAGCCCGAATGCGGCAGGTTTTCCTCCCCCCACCCATGAACGACACCCCTGAGAGAGAATCGATGGCCCCCGGCGAGCGGGGGTGGACGCGCCGACGGTTTGTCCAGACCGGGGGAGCGGCCGCCCTTGGGGTCGGGGGGGGCGTCGCCGGACTCCTGGGCCCTGCCTGCTCCCTGCGGGGGCCGACCGCCATCCAGCTTGCCCGCCGGCGCGAGACTCCCCCCCACGCGGGGCCACCCCGCAAGGTCGCGCTCCTGATCTCCGAGGTCCGGCGGATGTCGCACGGGCAGCATTTTCTGGATCGGTTCCTCGAAGGGTACGGGTGGAACGGGGAACACCACCATCCCCCGTTCGAGGTGGCGGGGCTTTACGTCGACCAGTTCCCCGAGAACGACCTGGCCCGCGAGCGATCCCGAAGGTTCGGAATCCCCCTCGCCTCCACGATCGAGGAGGCCCTGACGGGGGGCGGATCCCGGCTCGCCGTCGACGGGGTGGTGATCGTGGCGGAGCATGGAAAATATCCCGACAACGAGAAGGGGCAGCGGCTCTATCCGCGGTACCCGTTCTTCAAACGGGTGGTGAAGGTCTTCGAGGCGAGCGGACGTTCAGTCCCGGTCTTCAACGACAAGCATCTCTCCACCGACTGGGACCAGTGCGTGGAGATGGTGGCCGACTCCCGGCGTCTCGGGTTCCCGTTCCTCGCCGGATCGTCGCTTCCCGTCACGTGGCGCATCCCGGACATGGAGGTCCCGATCGACACGCCGCTCACGGAGAGTCTCTGCGCCTGCTATGGAGGGGTCGATTCCTACGACTTTCACGGCCTCGAGACCGCGCAGTGCGTCTCGGAGCGGCGGCGGGGCGGGGAAGTGGGGATCCGCTCGGTCCAGGCCCTGAAGGGGGCGCGTGTCTGGTCGCTCCTTCGGGAGCGGGAGATCCCCCGCCGCCTGCTGTTCGCGGCCCTTGCCCGTAGCCAGACCTGTCGCGTTCCGGAAGGGTTCACCTGCCTACCCCCCGACCTCGGGTGGCTCGAGTCGCTCTGCCCGGAGGTCATCGCCTACCTCATCGAACACCGGGATGGATTCCGCACCACGATGCTTCTCCTCAACGGGCTGATCCAGGACTTCAACTACGCCGGATTCGAGCCGCGACGGAACCGGATTCACAGCTGCCAGATGTATCTTCCGATGCCCTCCTCCCGGAGCACGCTGGCCGATTTCTTCAACCCGCTCGTCAACAACATCGAGATCATGCTGCGCACCGGAAAGGCTCCCTACCCGGTGGAGCGCACCCTCCTGACCTCAGGAATGACTCTCGGCGGGGTGGAGTCGCTCCACCGGGGGCAGGTTCCGTTCGAGACCCCCGGGATGGAGGTCCTCTACCGCGCCCCGGCGGAATCCCACCACTGGAGAAGCTGAACCGAACGCGTCATCGCATGAGCATGCCTCCACGACAAATCGCCTTCATCGCCGAGGAGTTCACCCTTTCCGGCCCGGCGCAACAGATCCTCGACCGGCTCCTGATGGGAGTGGCCGAGGAGGGGGAGTTTCGTCACTGGGAGGGGAGCCAGATCGTGCTCCATCTCCCCCCGCCCTCGACGGTGGACCCCCGCCTTCTAGTCCCTCGACGCGAGCGCGGGTTACGGGTCGCCGTCTCCCTGGAGGAGGCGCTCCGGGGGACCGATGCCGCCGTGGTGGTGGGGCGGGGGACGGGCGAGACTCCGAACGCCGAGCTGGTCGGGCGGGTGATCCAGGGGATTGCCCCCGGGGGAGCCTGCTTCGTCCACGGCCTGCTGGCGCGGACAGGCCGCGAGGCGCGGGAGTTGTCAGCCGCGGCGGCGGCCCGCAGGGTCCGGCTCCTCGCGGGGACGCCGGTCGGCACGACCTGGCGGCTTCCGGATGTTGCGTTCCCCAGGCACGCCAGGGCGGGCGACGGGCTGATCGTGGTGCAGGGGGCGACTCCGCAGGCGCTGCTGCGCGGGCTGGATGGACTCCTCCCGTTCATGGATCAGCGCGCGGAGCGGATCGCGGGGGCTCCCACCCTCCAGGCGTTTCAAGGGGAGGAGGTCTGGCGGGCCGGACGCGAGAACCGGTGGCCGGAGTGGCTCCTTGCCCCGGCCCTCTCGCGGAGCGACAACCCGCAGGGGGATCCGGTCCTGGACGGGCGGACGCAGGATCTCGTCGGCCTCGGGCTGGTTCCCCGGCTCGCGCGGGATCCCCGGGTCTGGGTGGCAACCCATCCCGACGGAGCCCGCACGGCCGTGGCGGCGCTCGACGGGGTCACTGCGGACATCACCCTGGCGGTGGGGCTCCTGGAGGGGGTGAGGGCCTTCTCCTTCCGGATGGAGGCCCCTCCCTTCTCGCTCCGGCGGGATCCGGTAGGCAAGGTGCTGACGGTTGTCCTCTCGACGCAGCTGCTCATGGCCCCGGCCCCGAGGGAGGAGCACTACGGCCCGTTTGTCAGCTCCGTTCGACGCTTCCTTTCCGGTCTCGGCTCCTGGCCTGTCGGGCGGGGCGTCGAGATGGCTGAGTTGTATGAGGCGATGCTAGCCGCGCCGGTCAATGTGCCGGCTTCCGCAACCGTTCGACCCCAGCACCCATGAAGGTCAAGTGTCCCACATGTCGCAAGGAGGGGGAGTGGTTCGAGGGAGCGTTTGGTCCCTTCTGTTCCCATCGGTGTCGGCTGATTGACCTTGGGCAGTGGCTTGAGGAGAACAACCGCATCAGCGGCCCTCTGACGCTCGATCATCTGGAGGATCTGGAGAACACCCCGCTCGATCCCTCCCGCCCCCCCGAGTCGCCGGAGGGAGGGGGAGGAGGGGGGTTGTTGTCGATCTCGTCCGGCTGAA
>DMJJ01000345.1:0-1751 GCA_003452185.1 Verrucomicrobiales bacterium
CCGTGGAGGGCCGGGATCGCGATCGACCCGAGGATGCCGGCAATCGTGCCGCCGAGGGTGATCTCGTCCGGGATGATGAAGTGCTCAAGGTCGATGAAGGTGGCGACCACGAAGCCGGCCATGAGGAGCGAGTAGCCAAGGGCCATTCCGGGGGAGAGGGCCCCGTATCGCCACCAGCAGGCGAGGAAGGCCAGCCCGGTGAGGAGCTCGACCCCGAAGTAGCGGGGGGAGATCGGCGCCTTGCAGTTGGCGCACCGGCCCCGCAGCCAGACCCAGGTCACGAGGGGGATGTTGAGGAACCAGGGAATGGAGTACCGGCAATGGGGGCAATGGGACGGGGGGGAGACAACGCTCTGCCCGAGGGGCATCCGGTGGATGCAGACGTTGAGGAAGCTCCCGACCACCGATCCGAAGGTGAAAAAGACCAGAGCCCAAAATCCGAACGGGACCTCTCCCCAGAGTTCCTTGTCGAATGGATTGGCCAGAGCGACCGAGGGAAGGTCGCTCATGTGGCGAGGTGGCGTTGCAGGGCCAGTTTCATGATGTTGGCCGGGGCCGGCCGCCCGCTCCAGAGCTCCAGTGCCTTGGCCCCCTGGTGAAGGAGCATTCCAAGCCCGTTGGCGGTGCGGCATCCGGCACCCCGGGCGGCGCTGAGGAACGGCGTCACGGCCGGACGGTACACCATATCGTAAGCCGAGGCGGCCTGCTGTAGGGGGAAACGGGCGGTGTCGACCGGAAGCTCGTCCGCCGGCTTCAGCCCAAGGGACGTGGCGTTGAGGATGAGGTCCACCCTCCCGGAGGGATATCCAACGCTCACCCGGGTGGCGGGATACCGGTGGGTGATCTCGGCGGCGACCTCCTCGGCCTTCGAGCGGGTGCGGTTCAGGAGATGGAGCTCGGCGGCCCCGCCGCTCGCCAGCCGCAGGGCAGCCACCCGCCCCGCGCCGCCTCCGGCGCCAAGGATGACCCCCTTCAGGCCGCGGGCGGCCAGCCCGAGGTCCTCCTCAAGCGAGGCGATCACGGCATCGGCGTCGGTGTTGAAGCCCACGGCGCGAAGCTCATCCGGGGCGGAGCCGGAAAACTCTCCCACGGGGCGCCACCCGCCTGACGAGGGGTCGCGTCCCTCGAACCGGATGGTGTTCACGGCCCCCCATTGACGTGCCGAGGCATCCAGCTCATCGACGAGCCCGAGGGCCAGGATCTTGTGGGGAACGGTCAGGTTGAGGCCGACGAACTTCATCGCCCGGCACCCCGCGATCGCCTCCGGGAGCCGGCCCGGGGGGACCTCGAAGGCGAGGTAGCGCCAATCGAGTCCAAGGGCGGCGATTCCCGCGTTCTGCATCGCGGGGGAGGCGGAGTGGCGGATCGGCTGGCCGAACACGGCACAATAGCGGGTGGCGGCCGTGATGGCGCCCTGGGACGGATCGGACACACCCGGGTTATAGAAGAACGCCCCTCCGGCAGGCCAGCGGATTCTGGTCCGTCACAACGTACTGGAATTCCCGGGGTGGACCCGCTACACCCTTGCTCGCGATGAACACCGGAATCACAGCGATCAACGAGGAAGTGCAGAAGGCGGGGGCGTTCATACGACCCCTGTTCGCCGAGATGGGCCGCGTGGTCATTGGCCAGAACTACCTGCTGGAGCGCCTGGTGATCGGCATGCTGACCAACGGTCACGTGCTCCTGGAAGGGGTGCCCGGGCTGGCCAAGACTCTCTCCGTGAAGACCCTGGCGGCCTGCCTGAGCGT
>DMJJ01000345.1:2067-3969 GCA_003452185.1 Verrucomicrobiales bacterium
GGGACGCAGATCTACGACGGGCAGTTTGGAGGCTTCACCACCCGCAAAGGGCCGATCTTCGCCAACCTGGTCCTGGCGGATGAAATCAACCGCGCACCGGCCAAGGTCCAGAGCGCGCTGCTGGAGGCGATGCAGGAAAAGCAGGTCACCTTGGGGGACACGAGCTACAAGCTCGAGGAGCCGTTCCTGGTGATGGCCACGCAGAACCCGATCGAGCAGGAAGGGACCTATCCGCTCCCCGAGGCGCAGGTCGACCGGTTCATGCTCAAGCTCAAGATCGGGTACCCGAGCCGCCAGGAGGAACGCCAGATCCTCGACCTGATGGCCCGGACCGCCAACCTCCCCAGCGCGGGCGCGGTGGTCGATGCGCAGTCGATCCTCGCCGCGCGCCGGGTGATCAACGACGTCTACATCGACGACAAGGTGAAGGATTACATCGTCGACCTGGTCTGCGCGACGCGGCAGCCCGATCAGTACAAGATCCAGGTGAAGGATTTCATCCAGCTCGGGGCCTCCCCCCGGGCGACCATCGCCCTGACCCTCGCCTCCAAGGCGTATGCCTTTCTGAAAGGCCGGGGCTACGTCACCCCGCAGGACGTCAAGAGCATCGGGATGGATGTGCTCCGCCACCGGGTGGCGATCACCTACGAGGCGGAGGCCGAGGAAAAGACGAGCGAAACCATCGTCCAGAAGATCTTCGACGAGCTTCCCGTACCGTGAGGCCCTCCGCATGATTCCGCGGGAGATTCTCAAGAAAATCCGGCAGATCGAGCTGCGCACGAACCGCCTGGTCACCGAGACCCTGGGGGGGCAGTACCACAGTGTCTTCAAGGGCCAGGGGATGAACTTCGAGGAGGTCCGGGAGTACCAGCCCGGCGACGACGTCCGGTTCATCGACTGGAACGTCACGGCCCGGATGCACCACCCCTTCATCAAGAAGTACGTCGAGGAGCGGGAGCTCACGCTCATGCTGGTGGTGGACCTGAGCGGGTCGGGGCTCTTCGGATCGGGGGAACAGTCCAAGCGCGAGCTCGCGGCCGAGATCGCCTCGGTCCTCGCCTTCTCGGCCATCCGGAACAACGACAAGGTGGGGCTGATCCTGTTCACCGACGAGGTGGAGCGTTACTTCCCGCCCAAGAAGGGCCGGCGCCACGTCCTGCGGGTCATCCGGGAGATTCTCTTCTACGAGCCGAAGCGCAACGGCACGGGGCTGAACCATGCCCTTGAGTTCCTGAACCGCGTCACCCCCCACCGTGCGATCGTGGCGGTGATCTCCGATTTCCTGGGCGAGAACGTCCATGTCGACTCCACGGCCCGGCGTCGCCCGGGAGCGGCCGGCGGAGCCCGCCAGGTGATGGGGGCGGGGGTCATCAGCGCCCTCCGCCAGACGCACCGGCGGCACGATGTCGTGGCGGTTCATGTGGCCGATCGCTACGAGCTGGTGCTTCCCCCCCTGGGGCGGCTCGTCCTCAAGGATGCCGAGACGGGCGAGGTCCTCGAGATCAACACCTCCGACAGCCGCCATCGGACGGCGTTCCAGCGCCGGCAGGCCGAATCCCAGGCCGAACTGTTGAGGCTCTTCCGCTCGGCCCGAATCGACTCGATCCAGCTCCGGACCAACGAGCCGTACGGCGCCGCCCTGGCGAAGTTCTTCGAGACCCGCCAGAAACGGATGTTCCATGGCTGACCCCGGGATGAAGAAGACCAACACCGTCGCCTCAGGATCCGTTCCACTCACTGCGGGACAGCCCGCCGGGGGGACGAACGAGATCCATGGCCTCAAGCCGCCGGTCGACATCCCGTACGGATGGCTTCCCATTCTTCTGGGGGTGGCGGGAGGACTCCTCGCCGCCTTCCTCACGTATCGCTGGCTGCGGGGGCGGAAGAAGCCCGAGCCCCCAC
>DMJJ01000138.1 GCA_003452185.1 Verrucomicrobiales bacterium
CAGAACGCGATAGCCGAAGGGAGCAGGCTTTCTTTGGATCGACAGGATCTCGGCGGATGGTGAGTTGTCACGCCAGATGGGGGGGCTTCCACGCTCCCATTGCCTCGAGAGACACAACCCACCCCCATGCTCATGAAGGATCACGCGAGTTAGCCCCCTTCACGACGCAGTCAGCAACCCCTGAATAAAACCCTCTTTTGCGTTCCTTGCGTTCTCTTGCGGCAACCCGGCCAGGCCCCCTATCGCGTTCCTTGCGCTCTATCGCGGCGCGTCACGCGACTTTGAGGAGCTCTCGCGCTTGGGCGATACCTGGGGCGGGGCGCCCATATTCACTGGCGGTCACCCGGGCCAGGGCCACCAGGTGCCTCCACCGGAATGCGGACCGGGTGGCGGCAAACTCCTCCGAGACGGTGCGGTAAAACTTCTCCGCATGCAGCGCCCCGTCCTCGCTGACCGCGTAGCGCAGGAGGAGATCGAACACCGGGCGATGCGGGTGCCCCAGCTCGCCGCACCGGTGGACCAGCGCGGCCGCACGGGCCTGGAGGTTTCCACGGATCGCCTCCTCGGTCTCGGCCAACAACACGGCAGCGCTCGCCTCGCGTTGGCGGATCTGGTCGGCCTGCCATCCGTAGGGCAACGGCTGCCAGTTTAGGAAATCCCCCCCGCGCCCGGTCCGGTCGAGGGAGACCTGATAGGCACCCAGGATCAGGCTCGCGACACAATTCCGGGGGTTGGCCACACGCGCCATGTTGCGCCACGCGTTGGCGGAGTCGCAGGCGTGCACCCCAATCGAATCGCCGTGAACCGTCCCGATCGGTTTCCCGGGCGATTCATCCCGCGGCGTCCGTCCCATGTCGCGGAGGACGAGCTGGTTGGCGGCAAGCACCAGGGCCTCCCCCACCGCATCCGGGGAGATCCCCTCCGCGAGGGCGGCGGCCGCCGCCGCCGCCGACTGCTCGGGGGTCGACTGGAACAAGGTCTGGCTGAGCTTCTCCAGCGCGCCGTCGTCCAGGGAACGGTTCCCCAGCGGGCGCCCGAGGAGGTGATGTTCCTCGAGCAGCCTCGGGAGCAGGGTCCGGGGTGCGTTCCAGTGGGGATCGGCGGCAGAGGGCTCCGACTTCAGGCAATAGCGGACCGACTGACGGAGCAGCGTGTGGGCCCGTTCCTTCCCGATGAGCCCAAGCATGTCCCACGCCCGGTAGGGCATCACGACGCGATGCACCTCGCATCCATCCTGCACCGCGCAGAGCAGCCCATTGAACGCCTCCTCCGCGCTCCCCATCGACATTCGTGCAAACGTCCGTTCCGCCCCGGCCGCGTCGCGTCGGCGAATGGCCTCGCGGAGCGACTCCCCGGTGGGGGGTGCACCCGCGCCGGTCCCCGCGTCCACCGGATGGAGCACCTCCTCGCGACCGCCTCCCCGCTCCTGGATCCGGTTGGAATTCCGGTACAGCACCTTGAACACCGGCAGAGCCTGCTCCCCCCGGGGCATTTCCTCCGACATGTGGAATGCGGGGGCCATCGCCATCATGGTGTGGAAGCCGATGTAGTCCTCACCCCCGAACGTCCGGGCGTTGGCCAGGGCGCCGGCCGCCACCAGGTCCCGGAGCCCGGTGCCGCCCCTCAGCTTCCCTGAGAGCACGGGGAGCAACCGGTCTGCGGGGGTCTCCTGCATGAGTGCTACGAGCGGCTCCAGGTCGCCGAAGGAGAGTCTCCCCTCCTTTTCCCCGGCCTCCACGCCCGGCGATCCGAGGGCGAGATCCGTTGCAACCTCGAGTCCGACGGTTGCGACCAGCATTCCCCGGCCGACATCGGCCAGGAACTCACGACGGGAGCGATGGAGATTCATAGGCGGGGAATGGTTCGGGGAGGATTGGGGTGGGGAAAGGGTTTGGATGGAGGGGATGGCTTTGGTGTCTCGTCCATCGATACGCCCCCCACAGAGCAGGTCAATGCAAATGGGATCAACGGGCGACGGGGCTGGGCACCCCCTTCGGCTCTAGGGCCGCGGCATCCGCCGTGTCGACCAGCTCTCGTCGAAAAACCCAAACTCCTCGACCTCCTCGGGAAACGAAACCCCGCCTGGCTGCCATTTGGAAGCTTCACCCCCCACCCGCATCATCCCCCAGTCCCCGAGCCGGGGGAAGAGGAGGTAATTGAACGCGGCGAACTCGGCTTCATGAAAGGTGTGTCCGCTGTTGATCACGAGGTATTTCCCGTCGGCCCCGGGGAGCGGGTTGGCACAGATCAAGGCGGGAGCATGATTCCGGGCGGGGCGTTCCTCCCCGGCCAGGCGGATGAGGTTGCGGGTCCAGGTGAGGGGGAGTTTCGGCAGGGCCGCGCGGATCCATGGGTTGCTCCCAGGGTCGCCGAACAAAACCAGGTTTCGGGCGTGGAGATCTTCCGGTGTCACATCATGGTCATCCTTCACCGGGAGGTCCCCCCGCATGTAGCGGGCCCACTCCTGGCTGAACCGGCGCAGGGTTGCGTCGGCCCACTCCTGGATCGCCGGGTTCCACGGTTGCCCCGTACCCCGGACGCAGAGAAACGGGGCGGTGAAGGCGTCATCGATCGGTCCCTGCAAGCCGGGGCGTTTCCCCGGTGGGCGGGGGGCCGGGGGATCCGCTGCCTCGGTCCAGCGCCCGCGGTGCAACTCGATCACCCGTGGCGGGCCGGGGGGACCCGGCGGGCGACGTCGGAGCGAGACCTCCTGTCCGCGGATCCGGAGGTGGGAGCTCGGAAGGGGGAGCATTGGCGGGTGGATTGCGATCCGGGTGATGTTGGTGACAGCAAGCAGATCCACGTCCCCCTGCTCCGAGGCCTCGGCCACGAGCTCGGCACGCCGGTAATGTTCCTCCAGCCCGAGGAGCTCCAGCCAGTGGCATCGGCTGTATTTCAAGGTCCAGGTCACGAACCTGAGGTGGCGCGGCGCCGGGTCCAGACCCTGGCGGGCGTACTGGCCCAAGCGACGGAGCTGTTCGCCGTGGGTCACGGGGTCGATCGTGTGGCCGGTTCCCGGGGAGATGAGATTCACCATGGAAAGCCCTTCGCGGGCCATCGCCTCCCCCATGATCACGTGCGCTTGAAAGAAGACATCCTTTCCACCGATGGCACCGATCGCGGGCACAACCCCTGCGTTGGCGGCGTAGTCGACCGAATCGAGCATGTGGAGCATCCGCTCCTGCTGCCAGGGGAGCGGGCCGACGCGGACAAACCCGGGCACCGGGGTTTCCGAGAACCGGTGGGTGTCGACGTATCCGCAGTATGGGCCGATGGCGGCGAACCGGTCGGGGTGTTTCAGCCCGAGGTGCCAGGTCCCGGAAGCCCCCATGGACATTCCCCGAAGGAGGATTCTCGACCGGTCGATGGCGTAGTTACGGCAGGCGGCCTCGATGGCTTCGAGCACGTCGGTCTCGCCCGCCCATCGGTAGCAATTCTCCACACGGCCCAGCGGATGGAGTTCGATGAACTCCGCGTCGGGCGGGGTGCCTCCCCCGGAGTCCCCCTCATCGAACGGGCGCCCAAACCGAAGCTCGGACACGCCGGCCGGCTTCGAGCTTCCGTGCAGCACGACGTCGAGTCGGGTGGGGCGGGAAGGGTTGTATCCGGCCGGGAGGATGAGTCCGTACGGCTGCGTGGACCCATCCACCGAGGAGATGAAGCCGCGGAGGAGCGGCCCTCGTTTGGCCTGCCAGGGGGAGCGGCCGGTGAGGAGCGCGTCGGCCCGTTCGGTTCCGCGCTGGAGGGCTTTCTTGACCTGCGCGAGGTCTGTGGAGGCGAGGTTGGTTTCGAATCGGAGGGCCCAGAGGGCGGCCTTGTGGAACACCGCCGCGTCCGCGAGCAAGTCGAGTTGGGTTGGGCCCTTGACCCCGGCCCGGAGGCGTTCGAGTCGATCCGACAGCCCTTGGAGATCCCGCACCAGCCCGACCCCGTCGCCGGGTGGCACCCCGGATGGGAGGACCTGGGGGGCTCCGCCGAACGGAGGCACGGAAGGTAAGGCGGAGGGGCTGGGGTCGTCAGCCGCAAGCCCGAGGGCGGACAAAACCGCCAATGCGGCGAGGGTGGAACGGACTCTCATGGGACCTGAGAGAGCCTGCCGCGGTCTGCAGCCAACAATCAATCGAATCCGCGGAAGTTTTTAACCGCGGATTGGGACACGATTTGCGCGGATAGAAGGAACCACTGATTTCTCCCGGTCACCCCCACCCTCAGCAGCCCCCTCCCATCCGCGGCCATCCGTGCCATCCGCGGTTAAACACCCGTCCCCAGCAACACCAAGAAGCCATCCGAGGTTTTAACCACGGATTGGGACACGATTTACGCGGATAGGAGGAACCACTGATTTCTCCTCAGTCACCCCCATCCTCCGCACTCCCCTCCCATCCGCGGCCATCCGTGTCATCCGCGGTTAAACACCCGTCCCCATCCGAGGTTTCAAGCTTTGCGGACGAAGCAGGCTTTGAGACCGATCGAGGCCCCGTCAATCTTGCACGAGATCTCGTGGTCCCCATCCACAAGACGAATCCCCTTGGCCTTGGTCCCGCCCTTCAGGACCTGGGAGGACCCCTTGAGCTTCAGGTCCTTGATCAGCGTGACCGAGTCGCCATCCGACAACACGTTGCCGCACGAGTCCTTCACGACCCGGGCCTCCGCGGGCTTCGGCGCCTGCGCCCACTCGTGCCCGCAGGTCAGACACTCCCACCGATCCCCGTGGTCCAACACATCGGGCATCGTGCATTCCGGACAAGATGGCTTGCTCATCGCACGAAACCCTACCCCCCACCCCCCTGCAACTCAACAGCCGGCTGCACCAGATGCCGATTCAAGTCGCCAAACCGCGGCGGATGCGCCATGAAGGAACCATGAAACACAGGAATCACGGCCTCTGGAGCCTCTGCCTGCTGGCCCTCTGCTGGCTGGCCGCCCCGTCGGCCTCCGGCGTCGGGCCCGAGGTCCGGGACAGCGCCGGAATCTTCTCCGCCGGCGCAGTGCGCCAGGCCGACGACGCGGTCCGAAGGATCCAGCGGGAATTCCACAAGGAGCTTCTCCTGGAAACCTTCCCCGGCATCCCCGATGGCCGGATGGACGACTACACCCGAAACCGCGAGGAGTTCTTCGCCTCGTACGTCCGCGAACGGGCCCAGGCGGCGCGACTCGACGGCATCTACATCCTCGTCATGAAGGAACCACCCCCCCACCGCTTTCGCATCCAGGTCGGAATGGGCCAGGCAACCCGCCAGCGCGCCTTCCTCCCAGCCGACCGCGATGAGCTGGTCCGGCTCCTCCAGGCATCGTTCCGCGACGACAGGTTCGACGAGGCGCTCAGCACCGGCGTCGCATTCGTCGAACGAACCCTCCGCACCAACCTCCAGGGCACGACCCCTCGAAACGGGTTCGCCGGAACCTCCTACAGCCGCGGCCAACCCGCCAGCCCCATCGCCTCGTGGCTGGTCCTCGGCCTCATGATCATGGCAGGAATCATGATCATTCGGTTCCTCATGCGGCTCATCGGCGGCGGACTCTCGGGCGCCGGCGGGCTCGGGGGTGGCGGCATGGGCGGCGGAGGGGGTTTCTTTTCAAGTCTCCTCGGCGGAATCGGGGGAGCCATCGCCGGAAGCTGGCTCTACGACCGGTTCCTCAGCGGGGATGCCCGGGCCTCCGACAGCTTCGGCCAGGGAGGCCAGGACTCCACCCCCTCGGATGTGGGTGGCGACTGGAGCAGCTCCGGCAGCGACGTCGACTCGGGAAGCGGTGGGGGATTCGACTCCGGGGGCGGATTCGACTCCGGAGGTGGGGGTGATTCCGGCGGCGGCGGAGACGCCTGACCCCAACCCGCCCCGCCCCCTACCGCGCCGGAAGGGGCAGAAACTCAAACCGACTCAGGATCACCTCGGGCTCCGGGGTCCCCGCGGGGAGCGGCTTGATCAGCCACAGGTTGATCCGCACGTTCTCCCGTCCGGGACTCGGGATCCCCGCCGCACGGCAAACCCAGCTCTGAAGCGCGGCGGCCTCCCCCCGGATCGCCGTCGAGTCGCCGACCCGCGAAAGAAACTCGATCCGATCGGGCCGCCAGGTGAAGGCATGCGTGGAGGCCGACGCCGCGGGCCCCGTGAACGGCATCTCCCACCGGTGCAAATGCCCCTTCCGCTCATACGGCTGGAGGACGTACTGGGCGTTCCGGAGGGAGTTTGTCTCCCCCCAGGTCGAGATCAGCTCGATGTCGATCTCACGATGGTGCTCGGCCTCGCTGGTGTCATCCCAGGTGAAGAGACCGAAGACCACCCGGGGATCCGCCACCACCGGGGAAGCGAGAGTCCACCGGTAGGTGCCGTGACCGAACGAGCCGAGGGAGACCACCTCGGAGCAGCTCCAGACGACCTCCCCCGAAGCGCGGCGCTCCGAGGCGATCCGAAGGTGGAGCCGCCCCTGGGGATCGACGAACACGCTTCGCTGGGGATCCCCGCTAAACCGGTTGCGCCCGGGACCCATGAGCTCCCCCGCAGAGTCCTTCACCCGCCACTCCATCCCGGACCAGCGGAGGGTGCGCCATCCCGCCATCCCCGGCTCCCGCGCGACAACGGGGAGGCTCGCAACGGGGAGGATCGAGGCGACCAGGGGGAGAAGGCGGAGGAGGCATCGCATAAGAAAGGGGTCGGCCGCCGTCACCCGCTCAACCAAGGCTCACGAACTCGGCCAGTCGCTCGGCCAACTGCTGACGGGTGTGGGTGCTTTTCACCTTCTCCACCGCCTGGGTGGCCAGCGCATCACACCGCTCGTTGCCGTCATGCCCGGCATGCCC
Source organism: Verrucomicrobiales bacterium (assembly GCA_003452185.1). Lineage (GTDB taxonomy): Bacteria > Verrucomicrobiota > Verrucomicrobiia > Limisphaerales > UBA11320 > UBA11320. The sequence continues at coordinate 6,800 of DMJJ01000138.1, forward strand.
CTTGACCCAGCGCCAGGTCACGCGGTGCCGCGTCGCCTGGGCATCCAGGGCCCGCCACAAATCCTCGTTCTTCACCGGCTGTTTGGCCGCGGTCTTCCACCCGTTCCGCTTCCACCCGGCCACCCAGGAGGTGACGCCGTTCTTCACGTACTGCGAGTCGGTGAAAAACTCCACCTCGCACGGCTCCGTCAGGACACCCAGGGCCTCGATGGCCGCCTGGAGCTCCATCCGGTTGTTGGTCGTGGCTGGGGAGCCGCCACTCACCTCAAGCAGGTGCTCGCCATGGCGGAGGATCGCCGCCCACCCCCCGGGCCCGGGATTCCCGTGGCAGGCGCCGTCGGAATGGATCACCACCCGTTTCATGGCAAGGCCGTCGCCCCGCGGCGGGGGCTGGCGAGGCAGGGCTGCCGCGCCGGGCTGGGGCGTCGAGACCGGCTCACTGGAACGTGGCGTAGACGGGGCTGAGGGAGCTCGCCAGCGCGAACAGGAACTTCGAGGCGATTCCGCTCTGCTGCGCGTTCAGGTTTTGCAGGGCGGCCTGGCTGAGCTGGATCAAGACACTGTCGGTGACCGCCTCGACGCTGGCCGTCCGGTTCATGTTGTGGAAAAGGGCCAGGTCCCCAAACGCATCGCCCGACTGAAGCATCCGCAACGTGACACGCTCGCCGCCGGCCTTCGTGGAATAGACGCGAAGCTGGCCCTCGACGATCAGGAACATCGAGTCCCCGGGGTTCCCCTCCACGAACAGGGTCGTCCCCCGGGAGCAGGGGGTGACGTCCACGAATTTCAGGAACTCGCCCAGCTCGGCGTCCGTGAACTTCGCGAGGCTCTTGATGCGGCGGAGCTTTTCAGGAGGGAGGTCGGTTGCCATATAATCACGTCTCGTCGGTTTTCAGTCGGCCGCGTTCTTCGGTCCATCCGCATCACATCCAACAGGGTGATCGGCCGACGGGGGGCAGCACATCCCCCGCAAAGGGCTGGATCGAGCGTGAGTGTAAAATCGAATCGGCCATCTGCAAGCCACAACGGGGGGAATCCAGCCCCGTCCCCCTCCTCCAAGGTAGCGGGGATCGTGAGATCCCCGCACTCTCCCTCCCCGCCCCGTCCCCGCCCCCTGTAGCGACCGAGGTCACGAGGTCG
>DMJJ01000407.1:0-1702 GCA_003452185.1 Verrucomicrobiales bacterium
TGGCGTAAAAGTCCACCTTGAGGCCGGCCGGGTTGTCATCGTTCACCGAGGCCGCGAGCGGAAGCGTGACCGGGGCCTGGGTGGAGAGGAAATCCTTGGGCGACGTCAGGGCGATGACGGGGGGCTCGTTGGCCACATTCACGGTTGCCTCCAGCGCGAAGTCAAACAGGAGGTCGGGGCTGACCGCCAGCAGGCCATGCTTCTGGTGGACCTCGACCGCGATGGTGTTCACCCCGTCGACCAGCAGCGCCGGGTTGAGATCCTTGACCACGGGGGTGGTCTCGGCCGTGCCGCTGATGATGCTCGAGGCCTGGGTCTGGTAGGTGATTCGGCCGGCCATGTTGTCGCTCATGGCCAGGGCTCCGTTGATGTAGACCAGCGCCCCGTCGTCCCGGATGAGCCTGGCGGTCAGGTCGACCACCTTCGCCGCGCTGGCGATGGAGAACTGTTTCCGGAAGTAGTAGGTGACATAGCCGCTCGAGGCCACCCCGATGGTGGTGGTCTCCTTGCCGCCAAAGCCAAGGATCCCAGCCCCGGAGGGCCAGGCCGCATCGCTGTAGCTTCCGGCCCGGTAGGCGATGCCGAGATCGGTGCCCTGCGCCCAGTACTTCCAGGAGGAGCCGAACCCGACGAGGGTCGTCCGGCTTGAGACCCCGCCGGTCCGGAAGGTCCAGACAGGGCCCGCATTGGTCATCCCCGCCCGCTTCACGTCGACCCGCCAGTAGTAGTCCGTTCCCGCCGCAAGCAGCGGGAGATCCCACTGGCTCGTCGTCGTCGATCCGGCATAGTCCGCCGCGGAGGGAATGGCGTTGGTGCCAAAGTAAACGTCGAAGGAGGTGGGTGCGGGCGATTCGGCCCGGACGCTGATCTCATCCAGGTGGACGTTGAGATACCCGAGCTGGTCATCCTCCACGAACGCAAGCCGGACGGTGCTTCCCTTGTAAGCGCTGAGGTAGTTGGTCCGCCGGACCCAGTCTCCGAGCAACGGATCCCCGGGCTGCGAGGCGTACAGGGTCCAGAGCAGGTGGTTATCCGAGGGATCGCGGGCCTCGACGCGGAACTGCTGCTGCCCCGGGGCGAAGGTCCCCGCGTGGTTCCGGATCCGGTCCGCCCAGGTGACCGTCACAGTGGTGGCCCCCTTGGGGATGTCGATGTCCTGCCAGAGCTCATGGTGTCCGTTTCCGAGCTGCTGGGAAACCGCGCCATAGCCGCCGGAGAACGGGGGCATCGGGCCGTCCGGCGACACCGGATCGAGGGTGCCATTGTCGACCACGAACCCCCCGACGCCGTTGTCCGAAAGCTGCCAGCCTGCGAGATCACCCGTCTCGAACGTTCCGTTCACCACCAATTCCCCCTCCACCCGCCCCCAGGAGAGGCCGGTGTGCACGGAGATGTTGTCGGATTGATCAGGGGGGTAAGGGGTCCAGGGATCGGGGGGCCCGTCGTTGTCGAAGAGGAAGGCACCCGCAACCCCATCGGTGAACCCGGGAGCGGTGGCCGTCACCTGGGCCAGCCGCAACGGATCGATCACCCCGTTGTCCCCGACATAGAGCGGGAAGTGGACATTCGTCTGCCCGGCGGGGATCACCACCGGGCTGAACGGAATCAGGTCAAATCCAAGGTTTCCATAAAGGGTGACGGTCAGGTTGGTGGTGAGGGTGCCGCTGATCCTCACATCACAGATGTTGGACAGGATGCCGGC
>DMJJ01000407.1:2060-3172 GCA_003452185.1 Verrucomicrobiales bacterium
ACCGAGGCGGTTACGGTGGCCGTCCGGGTGCCATCGATGCGGCGGTTGTCCGGGGCCTGAACCTTGAACACGGCCGAGGTCTGGCCTGCCGGGATGATGGCGAGGGGAAAGATGCTCCCCACCAGCAGGGCATCCGGCGGGGAGCTCCCCAGGAACACCAGAACGTCATCCCCAACGGGAACGCTGGTGTAGACCCGCCCCTGGGCAGCGGGACCATTTTCCGTCACCTGCGCCGGGAGCTGCAGATGCAGGGTGGTGGTTTCATTGTCGAGGACCTGGACTGAGGCGTGGCCCGGGTTGTACAACGGGGCCGAGGCGGTGATCGAGGCCGTATGGGTTCCATCCAGGATGCCGTCATCGACCGCGGTGACGGTGAACACCGCGCTCGTCGCCCCGGCCGGGATGGTGACGCTGATGGGGACCTTCAGTTCCGTGGTGTCGCTGGAGAGGAGTGACACGACCAGGTTTGCGGCCACAGGCTGGAGCACGCTCACACGGCCCGAACCGAGGCGAACGAACCCCCCTTCCCTCAGCGACGCCGGGGCGGTGACGAAGAGGTCGGGCAGCACCTTGTCGCATGTCGGCTTGAGGGCGAACTCCGTATCGATGAAATCGTCAGGCCACCCGGTTCCGGGGGAAACCCCCACGGTGGTGAAATCCTCATGTCCCTGGAGAATGGTGATCCGGATCATCCCGTTGAAAAAGAGCTCCACCTGGAAGTAGTTCGTCTGGTCGTCGTGGTACCCGTTGATCATCCGCTCCCAGGTGGCGGCAAAGCGGTCGGACGTCTGCTTCCAGGAGATCCGGGCCCCGGCATCCAGGGCCGCGCCGTCGTACCAATGGTCGTACATGCCCGAGACCTGGAGATGGGCAAAGTGCTCGTCGACCGTGTTCTGGGGATAGCCCGCATCGGGGGCATCCAGCGTGACCGAGCCGTTGAAATTCACCCAGACATGGTCCGAGGGATGGCCGTGGACGGAGACCTTCTTTCCCCCGGTGAGCTGCACCAGGGCGTTGTCATCGTAGCTGTAGGTGGTGTGATGAAGCTCGCTCCCGCCGGACGGGTTTGTCGGGAACCCGGCGGCGGGCTCCACACAGACGAGATATCCCTC
>DMJJ01000393.1 GCA_003452185.1 Verrucomicrobiales bacterium
AACCAGGGGAGCGCCGGTTCCGGGTTGCGTCGCGCGGTCGAGGTGATTCAGGGAGGGGCGATCGGGCCTGTGCACGAACTGCACGTCTGGAGCAACCGCCCGATCTGGCCCCAGGGAATCGACCGTCCGGACGGGACGGATCCCGTCCCCGAGAACCTCGACTGGGATCTCTGGCTGGGGCCGGCCCAGATGCGTCCCTACAAGAAGGACACCTACGCCCCGTTCAAGTGGCGCGGGTGGATGGATTTTGGGACCGGGGCCCTCGGCGACATGGCCTGCCACACGGTGAACATGCCGTTCCGGGCGCTGAAGCTCGGGTACCCGACCAGCATTGAGGCGCGGTCGACCGCGATGAAGAAGGAGACCTACCCGAACTCCTCCGAGATCGTGTTCCAGTTCCCCGAGCGGGACGGGATGCCGCCCCTGACCTTCCATTGGTACGACGGCGGGCTGAAGCCCTTCTCCGAAAAGAGCCACCGGATCCTCGATTTCCTCAACAAGGGGGAGAAGTCCGGGGACAAGAAGCTTCCCGGCAGCGGCTGCCTCCTGATCGGGGAGAAGGGGCATCTGTACTCGCCGGACGACTACGGCTCCCAGTTCTTCCTGCTCCCGGAGAAGGAGTACGCGGGTTACCAGGGACCGGCCGAGTCGATCCCCCGGAGCCCGGGGCATTACAAGGAGTGGATCGATGCGATCCGTGGCGGGGCTCCCGCCTACTCGAACTTCGAGATCGCGGCCTATCTTACCGAGATCATCCTCCTGGGGTGTGTGGCGCTCCGCGTTGGAAAGAAGCTCGAGTGGGATGGACCTAACATGAAGGCCCTGAACGCCCCCGAGGCGGCCCAGTACGTTCGTCGGACTCCGCGCGAGGGCTGGGAACTTCCGGTCTAAATTGGCCTTAAGCTGGTCGTAGTACCTACCGATCCATTGCTGCGAGGGGTGCGTGTGCGAACGGGTTTGCACCGCACCCCTTTTTTGCAGCGTGGACACCGATTCCTCCAGCATCCAACGGCCGCCGCGTGAACGGGGAGCCCTCCCGAGGGGCTCCGCACGGATCGGAGCGCGGGCCGGCTTCCTTGCAGGGCTCGCGGTTGCGGGCTCCCTGGCCGCGGGGGACGACACCCTGGTGCAGCTTTCCCTTCAGGAATTGATGCAGGTGAAGGTGGCGGTCGCCTCCAACAAGGAGCGAACCGTCCGGGAGGAGCCCGGGGTGATCACCCTGCTGACGGAGTCGGAGATCCGATCCTCCGGGGCTCGCAACCTTCTTGATCTTCTGGCGCAGGTGCCGGGTTTCAGTTTTGGACAGGACGTGCAGGGGGCCATCGGGCCGATGTTCCGGGGGATGTGGGCGTATGAGGGGAAGACCCTCCTCATCGTCGACGGGGTCGAGATGAACGAGGCCTCATTCGGGACCATCCAGCTCGAGCACCGGCTGCCTGCCGATATTGTCAAGCAGGTGGAGATCATCCGCGGCCCCGGGTCGGCAATGTACGGAGGGTCGGCCGAGTTGGCCGTCATCCGGGTCACCACCAAGGGGGCCGAGCAACAGGGGGGCTTTGGCACGGCGACCCTCGCATACTCGGGCGGTCGCCTGGAGCATGACTACACGGCGGGGTACGGGGCGACCCGGGGGTTGTGGCATTATTCCGTCAACGGGAGCTTTGGGGAGGAGTTTCGCTCCTCGCGCACCTATGTCGACACGACGGGGCTTTCGTACTCGTTGCGGCGTGACTCCGATGCCCAGCCGCGAAGCGCGAACGTCAACCTCGGGTATGGGGACCTGGACTTCCGTCTCCTGTACGAGTCGATCCCGTACGAGAACCGGGTCGACCTTGGACCGGTCATCCCGGGAATCGAGCGGGTGACCTTCGACACCATTGCCTCGAGCCTGAGCTACCGCCTGAAACCGACCTCCTGGCTCACCCTGACCCCGCACGCGGGGTATTCCGTGTTTCGCACCTGGCAGGTGCGAACGGACAACGGGAACGACCTGATCGACGTGCGCCGTCCCGAGGCCGCGCTCGATGCCCGGATGGAGCTCTCGGACACGGCGAATGTGATGAGCGGGGTGGAGTACCGGCGTCCGACCGGCCAGCAGAAGGATGAATCGTACTATGGAATCGCCCCCGGGGCCTTCTTCAACGGCCGGCCGTCGGTCACGTACGACATTCTCTCGGTCTATTCCCAGTATGAGCAGGAGACTCGCTGGGCGAATTTCACCGTGGGTGGGCGCTACGAGCATCACAGCGTTGCCGGGGGGGCCTTCGTGCCACGGTTTGCGGTGACGCGGGCCTGGGAGCGATGGCACGTGAAGGCGCTCTACAGCGAGGCGTTCCGGACTCCCGACATCCGCGTCATTGCCCAGGCGTTGAACGGCGCGGTGAAGCCGGAGCACACCACGACGTACGAGCTGGAGGTGGGGCATCGATTCTCGGAGCACCTGGCCTGGAACGCCAATGTGTTTTACACCCGGCTGCGGGATCCTCTGGTCTACACGGTGGTGGGGCCGAACGACGGCTATCTCAACTATGATCATGTCGCCACCTACGGGTTGGAGACCGAGCTTCGGGCGTCGTGGAAGGAGTGGGACGGATCGTTCAGCTATTCGACCTACCTGGTCGACAAGAGCTCCATCGACCAGTACGCCACCCCGGATCACAACGCGCTCCTGGGAGCCCCGAATCACAAGGTGGCCGCCTCCTCGCTCTGGCGCTTTGCTCCAGGCTGGTCGTGGAACCTCAACACCACCCTCTACACGGAGCGGTATGCCTACCTGGGGGGACCGGCCTGCTCGGGAAGCTCCCCCCCGAGTGGATGGTCAACAGCTACGTCGACTACACGATCAAAAAGGTGCGGATCGGCGTGGGGGCCAACAATCTTCTCAACCAGGCGCGCTGGTATCCCCAGCCCTACAACGGATCGACCGCGCCCCTCCCGGGGATGGGGCGTGAGGTTTTTGTCCGGCTGCGCGCCGAGTTCTGACCTCCCGCGTCGGGTGGACCTCTGATTCCGAACCTCCCCCAGGAGGGGATCCCGCGGCCCGTCGTGCAGCGGATTGAAGGCTGGCGTCGCCGGGGAGCGGGCTGCTAGAACCTCGCCCCATCATGCAGCCACTCTTTGACTACCTCGCGGCGAACGAGCAGCGCCATATCGCCCAGCTCTGTGACTACGTCCGGTTTCCCAGCGTCTCGGCCCAGGCCGCGCACGCCGGGGATCTCAAGCGATGCGCGGAGTGGCTGGCCGGGCACTGCCGCGGAATCGGGCTCGAGGCGCGCCTTTTCCCGACGAAGGGAAACCCGATCCTGGTGGCCCGCACCCCCCGCCCCAAAGCGGCCCGCAAGGGGCGGCGCCATTACATCGTCTACGGGCATTACGACGTCCAGCCCCCCGAGCCGCTGGATCTCTGGCGGACGAAGCCGTTCGAGCCGACGATCGTTGGGCGGCGGCTCTATGGGCGCGGGGCAAGCGACAACAAGGGACAGAACTTCGCCCACCTCAAGGGGGTTGAGGCCTACCTCAAGACCGGGACGGAGCTTCCGTGCGACATCACCTTCGTGATTGAGGGAGAGGAGGAGGTCGGGAGCTCGAGCCTGGCCGGATTCCTGAAGGCCCGTCGAAAGGAGCTGGCCTGCGACGCGGTGGTCATCTCGGACACCGGAATCCCAAGCCTGCGTCATCCCGCCCTGACCTACGGGCTGCGGGGCATCGCCGCGCTGGAGGTCCGGGTGGACGGGCCGTCGCGGGATCTGCATTCCGGGATCTACGGGGGATCGCTCGACAACCCTGCGATGGTGCTGAGCCAGATCCTTGCGCGGATGAAGGATGCCCGCGGGCGGGTCACCATCCCGGGGTTCTACGACGATATCGCGCCGCTGACGGCGTACGAGCGAAAGCAGCTGGCCCGGCTTCCTTTCGATGCCGCGGCGTACCGAAAGTTTCTGGGTGTCCCGGCGCTCAACGGGGAGAAGGGGTTCACGCCGATCGAGCAACGGAGCGCGCGGCCGACCTTCGAGATCAACGGCCTGACCAGCGGATATCAAGGGCAGGGGAGCAAGACCATCGTTCCGGCCTGGGCGAGCGCCAAGATCACCCTCCGGCTGGTGCCGGGGCAGAAGCCGTCGAAGATCCTCCGTGCCGCGGCGGACTGGATCCGGAAGGTGGCCCCGCCCACCGTGAAGGTCACAGTGGATCCGGGGCATTCCGGCGATCCGTACCTCGTCTCCCCCACGGGGCCCCTGGCGCAGGCGGGGCTGCGGGCCCTGGAGCAGGCGTTTGGGCACGCCCCGTTCCTGATGCGGGAAGGGGGCTCGATTCCGATCGTGAACGACTTCAAGCGGATCCTGAACGCCGACACGCTGCTCCTCGGGCTCGCGCTACCCGACGACAACCTTCACTCGCCGAACGAGAAGTTCGACCTCGACTGCTTCACCCGCGGAACGCGGATGAGCGCGCTGCTCTGGAAGGAGTTGGCCTCCGGGGTTACTCGTTGACCAGCACCTGGGCGGAGTCGCTGCTGCGGCTCAGCGGTCCGTTGGGCGTCACGGCGGTCACCACCACGCGATAGGTGCCTGAGTTGGCTCCGGTGACGGACGGGACCGTGTAGGTGGACTGGTTGGCTCCCGGGATGAAGTGGTCGTTGAGCGCCCAGCGGTAGCTCAGCGCCCCGACCCCGGTGGCTTTGACGCTCAGGAGGAGCGTCTGACCGGCATTGAGGAGGGCCCCCTTCGGCTGCTGGGTGATCACGGGCCGCTGAAGGACCTTGAGGAGGGCTTCCTTGGATGTGGTTGGGCTGCCATTCCCGTCGATCACGACGACGGAGTAGACGCCGCCGTCGGCCGCCGTGGCCGCGGCGATCGGGAGCGTGGCGGCGGTGGCCTGGGGAATCGCCACGTTGTTCTTGAACCACTGGTAGCTGAGGTCGGGGACACCCGATGCCTGCACCTCGAGGGTCACGGGATTCCCTTCCTCGACCGACTGGCTGAAGGGGGACTCCAGGATGACCGGCGGCGGTACATCAGCGGCCCCGAGGGCTGGAGGCGTCGCAAGCCGGTAGACCCGGGTGGTGCTGGGCGGCAGGCGGTCGATGGCCACCGTCGGCCGGTCGTTGGTGACCCCGACGGGGGCGCCGGCCGCGAGCCATGTCTGGGCT
>DMJJ01000089.1 GCA_003452185.1 Verrucomicrobiales bacterium
AGAGAAAGGCCCTCACCCTCAGCGAGCGGGATGCGGCCGGGGTCTGGAAAGGGGTGCGCAACATCCCCCTCCCCTACTCCGAGTTCGGCGAGCTCCAGCCGCTGGGGATCGGGTCGCCCCGGCCCAACTCCATCGCGCTGCTCGGCGCCTCCGGCGCCGGGTGGCTCGCCCTCGCGGGTGAGGCCTGGGAGCTCGGGGAGCTCGACGGCTACGAAACCCAGGTCAAGGAGGGACGGCTGACCGACGTGGTGGCGGGGGACCTCAACCGGGATGGCCGCAAGGACCTGGTGTTTCTCGAGACCGGCCGCAACTCGCTCGAGCTGGTGATGTTCAACAAGGCCCGCAAGCTCACCCCGGCGGTCCGGTGGCCCGTGTTCGAGGAGCGGACCTTCCGCAACCGCAGGGGCGATGTCGCCGAGCCGCGCGAGGCGCTCGTGATCGACCTGAACAACGACGGCCGCAAGGACCTGGCCATCGTCGTGCACGACCGGGTGCTGGTCTACCTGCAACAGTAGCGGATGCCGATCTTCCACGAGTGCCAGCGCTGCACGGCCTGTTGCCGGTGGCCGGGACAGGTGCGGGTCGCCCCGGAGGAGATCACCCGGATGGCCCTTCACCTCGGGGTGACGGAGGATCGGTTCATCCAGGAGTTCACCCGCATCGATCGGTCCCGCACGGGCCTTGCCCTCATGGACCAGCCGGGCGGGGAGTGCATCTTCCTCCAGGGAACCGACTGCCGGGTCCAGCCGGTGAAGCCGCAGCAATGCCGCGATTTCCCGAACCTGTGGAATTTTCCCGGGTTCGAGAAGACCTGCCGCTCCATCCCCCGCGTGCTGGAGGAGGCGGAATACCGCCGGCGGATTCGCGAGGCCACCGGTAGGGAGATCCCCGGGGTGGACAGCCGCGGGCCCGGCGGCTAGAAGGAGCCGTGCAACCGACAGACCCAAGCGGCACCGCTGCGCCGATCCCCCCCGCGCTGAGGCGCTTCCTGTACCTCACCTCCGCGGTGAACGGGGCTGCGATCCTGGTCGTGGAGATCCTCGGCGCCAAGATGCTGGCCCCCTACCTCGGGACCTCACACTTTGTCTGGACCGCCCAGATCACCGTCACCCTCCTCTCCCTGGCCTTCGGCTACTATTGGGGGGGACGCCTTGTCGACCGGGGACAGGATCTGGGACGGCTGTACACGGCGGTTCTCATCGCGGCGATCTACCTCTGCCTCACGATCCCCACCGCGGGCCGGATCGCCTACCTCTGCCTCGAGATGAAGCTCGCGACCGGCTCGATCCTGGCCTCCCTCTTTCTCTTCTTCCCCCCCCTCACGCTTCTCGCCATGACAGGGCCCTTTCTGATCCGGGTCCTGACCTCCAGCGTCCATGGGGTGGGAGGCCAGGCAGGCCGTCTCTCCGCCGTGAGCACCCTGGGGAGCGTTGGCGGGGCGGCCCTCATCGGGTATGTCCTGATCCCCATTCTCCCGAACTCGGTCATCATGCTCATCACGGCCGCCGTGCTGGTGCTCCTGGCTCTCGTCTATCGGGTTCGCTTCCGGAGTCGTCTCTCCCAGGCAATCCTCCCGCTGGTGGCGGGCCTTGCGGGAGTCGGGATCGGCCTGGGAGCCATTCGGGCGGAGGGGAACACCGACTTCAACCAAGGGATCGAGCTCTACCGCCGGAATTCCAACTTCGGCATGCTTCAGGTGCTGCAGCTGCGCGGCACCCCGATGCTGTTCTACGCGAATGATTACCTGACCCAGAACATCTACCTCACCAACACCCACCAAAGCGGGGCGATGTTCACCTACATGCTCCACGGGCTGGCTCACGCCTACACGCCCAAGATCGAGTCGGCTCTCTGCATCGGGATGGGCGTCGGAATCGTCCCGGCGCAATTGGCGAAGGATGGAGCCCGGGTGGATGTGGTCGAGATCAACGAGGCGGTGGTGCCGCTGGCCCAGCGATTCTTCGACCTCGACACCAACCTGTTCCGGCTCCACATCGGGGATGGCCGGCAGTTCCTCAACGAGACCCACGACCGCTACGACGTGGTGGTGCTCGATGCCTTCCTGGGGGACTCCTGCCCCTCGCACCTGATGACCCGCGAGGCCTTCACCGCCATCGGCCGGGTGCTGAAGCCGGGGGGGACCCTGGTGATGAACTGCTTCGGCTACTTCGAATACGGGCGGGACTATTTCGTCGCCTCGCTCGAGCGAACCCTCTCAGCCTCCTTCAAGTCGGTCCGGATCCATGACTCCGGGGAGGGCAATGTCTTCATGGTCGCCTCGGACCTGCCGTCGCTCGTCTACACGCCGCCCGGGGACCTGGGTCACGTCTACCCGCCGAAGCTCGACGAGGTGCAGCGGGCCTACGTGCGGGTGGTCTCCACCGACCCGGCCCACGGCCGGGTGCTCACGGATGACTACAACCCGGTCGACTACTACGACGCGGCCAACCGGGAGCATTTTCGGAAGAACATGGCCCTGAGCATGCGGCCGCTCTGAGCCCCCCCGGGGGCGCCCGGCTACTCGCCCCGCAGCACGGCCCGGCGCTTCCAGAGGTCCCCCGGGGCGAAGATCCCCGCCGGTGTGATGATCCCCGTGATGAGGTCCGGGGGTGTGACGTCGAACCCGGGGTTGAAGGCCTTGCTCGAAGGGTTGGCGATCCGGACATACTGCCGTCGTCCCGCCGGGGTCACTCCCCAGGCGCCCAGGACCTCATCCCCGGCCCGCTCCTCGATCGGGATGGCCCCTCCCGACTCCAGCTCCCAGTCGATGGTGGAGAGCGGGATCGCAACGTAGAACGGGATCCCGTGCCGGCGGGCGAGCACCGCCTTGGTGTAGGTGCCGATCTTGTTGGCCACCTCCCCCGTTCGTCCCAGGACCCGGTCGCTTCCGACAATCACGAGGTCGATCTCCCCCCGCGAGAAAAGGAAGCCCGCGGCGTTGTCGGCGATGACCTGGTGGGAGATGCCCTGCTGGGCCAACTCCCACGCGGTCAGGGAGGCCCCCTGGCAGCGGGGGCGGGTTTCATCACAGAAGACGTGAAACCGGCGCCCCTCGGACTGGGCGGCGTAGAGGGGGGCGGTTGCCGTCCCGATGTCGACGAAGGCAAGCCACCCGGCGTTGCAGTGGGTGAGGATGTTCATTCCCTCGCGGATCAGGGGTGCGCCATGCGTGCCGATGGCGGCGCAGTGGTCGACGTCCTCTTCGGCAAACGCCCGGGCAGCGGCGAGGGCGAGGGCCTTCTGCTCGGCAACCGTGGCTCCGGCCGAGGCCGCCTTTCGCACCTGGGCCAGGGCGTTCACCGGGTCGACCGCGGTCGGGCGGGCTTCGGCGAGAGTGCGCTGGACCCGGTCGAGATGCTTCTGGAACGCCCCCATCGCCCCGCCACGGAAGGCCCGCGCCCCCTGGGCCAGCCCGAAGGCCGCGGTCGCCCCTATGGCCCCCGCACCCCGCACCACCATGTCGCGGATCGCGGCGGCGGTCGCCTTGTAGTCCGCCATCTTCACGATCCGGAAGGTGTGCGGAAGCAGACGCTGCTCGATCAAGTCGACGGTGTTCCGGGCCTCATCGAAGGCGACGGTGCGGAAGTGGCCCTTGCGGCCGCGGGCGGAGACATTCATGACCGCGGAGAGTGCGGCGGGAGGATCGCGGACTCAAGCGTTCTGATGCCCGACTCCGGAGAAGGAAGCCCCCCCCTTCGGCCCGGCAGCCGCGGGGACAACGCCCCCAAGCCGGGACGGAAGCCTAATAGCTCGGGGTGAGGATCGCCTGTATTTTTGCGAGGAGCTGCTGGTAGCAGGGAGCCTGGCGCAGGTTCTCGAGGCTGGTCTCACGGGCAATCCACTTCCAGTCCGTGTACCCGTAGTCGATGGCCAGGGAAAGGGCGTCGAGGGCGGCACGGGTCTGGCCGGTCAGCGAATAGCTGCAGGCGAGGTTGAAGTACGCCTCCGGATCGTCGGCCAGGAGCTGCACCAGCCGCTCGTCGATCCCGAGGCCGAGCTCGAACGAACCCTGGAGAAGGTAGTCGTCGCTGAGCAGCTTGAGGGCGTCGACATAGGAGGGATCCCGGGCGATCACCCCCTCGAGAAAACCGATCTCGATCTCCAGGTCCCGCACCTGCTGGCGGGACAGCCTCTTGCGTGTGCGACTTTTCTTCGCCATGCGATACCTCGGGCCGTCTCAACCGACTCGCTCCCTGCCGCAGGCCGATCGCTCGGACCGGACCGCGACATCACTCATTCCATCGGCGGGCGCGGGACTGCTCTTAATGAGGAATCGGACTCATGCCCCGCCCGCAAACAACTGGCTTTCGGGGCCGGGACATGGGAGGAATCGGCCCTCAATGAACTGTTTTGTCACAGGGGCCTCCGGGTTCATCGGGGCCAACCTCGTGCAGGAACTCGTCGCCCGGGGGCACCGGGTCCGCGCGCTACTCCGCCCGGGCAGCGATGTCCGCGGCCTCGAGGGGGCGGCCTACGACAGGGTGGACGGGGACCTGGGGGACCGCCAGGCGCTGGCTTCCGGGCTGCGGGGCATGGATTGGTGCTTTCACGTGGCTGCGAGCTACCACCTCTGGCTTCCGGACTACCGGCCGATGTATGCGGCGAATGTGGACGGGACCCGGAACCTCATCGAGGCGGCCGCCGCCGCCGGATGCCGGAGGATCGTGTACACGAGCACCGTGGGGTGCATCGGGCTCCCGAAACCGGGCCCGGACGGAAGCATCACCCCGACGGATGAGGCGACCCCGGTGGCGGAGTCGCAGATGAGCAACCACTACAAGCTCTCGAAGTGGCGGGCCGAGGTGGTGGCCCGCGAACTGGCCTCCCGCGGCGCTCCCGTGGTCATCGTCAACCCCGCGGCCCCGGTCGGCCCTCGCGATGTGAAACCCACCCCCACGGGAAAGGTGATCGTCGATTTCCTGAATCGGGCCCTCCCGGCCTACCTCGACACGGGCCTGAACTGGGTGCACGTGCGGGACGTCGCGATCGGGCACATCCTGGCGGCGGAGCGCGGGGGAGTCGGGGAACGCTACATCCTCGGCCACGGGGAGGGGAACTGGACCATGAAGCAGGCCCTCGACGTCCTGGCCGAGATCACCGGGCTCCCGGCTCCCCGGTTCCGGGTGCCATACGGGGTCGCCTATGCGGCGGCCTGCATCGACGAGGGGATCTCACGCCTGACCAGGCGCCCCCCAAAGGCCCCCATCGCGGGGGTCCGAATGGCCCGGTACAAGATGTTCTTCAGCGCGGCAAAAGCCATCCGGGAGCTGGGAATCCCCCAGACCCCCCCGCGCCAGGCGCTGCAGGATGCGGTCGACTGGTTCCAGGGGCACGGGTACGTCAAAAAATAACCCCCCTCCGGCACTCCCCCGCCCCGTCGACGGGGCGGGTGAGGCGCAGAGGGGGGGGAGAGCGGATTCCTCTGGGTGCGGGGCTTAGTCGAAGGCGTGCCCGGAGCAGCAGAGAACGTCGCGAACCTTGTGGCGGACGAGCTCCTTGACCAGCTTCCGCGAGGGGGCGAGGTACTTGCGGGGATCGAATTCCTTCGGATTTTCCCAGAGCACCTTGCGGATCCCGGCGGTCATCGCGAGGCGCAGGTCGGTGTCGATGTTCACCTTGGTGCACCCGGTGCGACGGGCAACCTCGATGTCGGACTCGGGCACGCCGGCGGTGTCCTCACCGAGCTTGCCACCGTATTTGTTGATCTCGAGGACCAGGTCCTTCGGCACGCTCGAGGCGCCGTGCAGCACCAGGGGGTAATCGCCGAGCCCCGCGTCCATGAGGGCCTTCTTGATCTGCTTGAGGCGCTCGAGGTCAAGGTGCTGCTCCCCCTTGAACTTGTAGGCGCCATGGGAGTTTCCGATCGCGACGGCCAGGGAGTCGACCCCGGACTCGCGGACAAACTTCACGGCCTCCTCGGGATGGGTGTAGTGGCCCCCCGCGGAGTAGTTGCCCCCTTCCTCACCCTCGTCGAACTGGGCGCCGACGAGGTGGCCCAGCTCACCCTCGACCACACAGTTGTGCTTGTGGGCGTAGTCGACGACCTTGCGGCAGATCTCGACGTTCTTCTCAAAGGGCTCATGGCTCGCGTCGATCATCACGCTCGTGAACCCCTCGTCGATGCACTCCTTGCAGAGCTCGAAGCTGTCGCCATGATCCAGGTGAACCGCGATGGGGATGGTCGAGAGGCTGACGGCCGCCTCGATCAGCTTCCGGAGGTAGACCGGGTTGGCGTACTGGCGCGCCCCCTTGGAAATCTGGAGCATGACCGGGGCCTTTTCCTCCTCGCAGGCCTCAATGATCGCCTGCAGGAGCTCCATGTTGTTCACGTTGAAGGCGCCCAGGGCGTATTTTCCCTTGAGGGCCTTCGCGAAGAGATCTCGTGTATGTGTCAGTGGCATAAAAAGTCGTCTCGAGTCCAATCAGGCCCCGCACGCGGGGCCGTCCGTTTTAAGAAGGGGGCATGTTATGAGGCGTCGGGGGAAAACCAACCAAAAAAAATGAGAACGCCAGGTCCTGTCCGGACCTGGCGTTCGTGCCCCGGCGCCCTCCTCTTCAGCGCGCCGGCGCGGTGTGCCACGCAGCCTACTTTGCGTTGACAATCTCCGACATCTTGAAGATCGGGAGGAACATGCAGATCGCAATGCCACCGACCGTGACCCCAAGGAACACGATGAGCAGCGGCTCGATCAGGGAGGTCAGACCGCTGAGGATCGTCTCCACCTCGTCGTCATAAAAGTCCGACACACGCTCCAGCATCTGCTCCACCTTGCCGGTCTGCTCGCCGGCGGTCAGCATGCGGATGAGCATCGAGGGGAAAACGGGATGCTTGCTGATCGAGGCGGCAAGCCCCTCGCCCCGCTCGATGTCGACCGCGGCGGCACGGATCGCCTTTTCCATGACCACGTTTCCGCAGGTGTTGGCGACGATTCCCAGGACCTCGAGAATCGGGACACCGCTGCGGACCAGGGAGGCCAGCGTCCGGGTGAACCGGGCGAGGCAGATCTTGTGGGCGATGTGCCCGAAGATCGGGAGCCGGATCCGGCGGGCATCCCAGAACTCGCGCCCCTTGGGGGTCTTGACCCAGAGCAGCGCCCCGTAGACGGCGGCCCCGACGGCCGGAATCAGGAGATAAATCCACTTCTGCATCCATTTGCTCAGGTCGATCAGCGACTGGGTCGGCCCGGGAAGCTTCGATCCGAAGCCGGAGTAGATCTCACCAAACACCGGCACCACCTTCACGAGCAGGAATACCGTGATGCCGATGGCGATGAGGGTCACGGCCACGGGATACATCATCGCCGACTTGACCTTCTTGCGGAGACGGGCCGTGTTTTCCAGGTAGGTGGCGAGCCGGCTCAGGATCTCGGCCAGCAAGCCGCCCCGCTCCCCCGCAGCCACCATGCAAACGTACAGCTTGTTGAAAGCCTTGGGATGGCGGGCCAGCGCCTCGGAAAACCCGTCGCCTCCCTCGACCCGCGAGGTGACATCCTTGATGATGTCCTTCATCACCTTGTTGGAGGTCTGCTCGGCCAGGGCCTGCAGCGACTGGACCATCGCGAGGCCGGCGTCGATCATCGTTGAGAGCTGTCGCGTGAAGACCACCAGGTCCTGAAGCCCCACCGATCCGCCCGAGTTCTTCCCCTTGCGGGCGACCTTCTCCTGGATGGAGAGGACCAGCATGTTCTTGTTGAGCAGGGAAGCAATGGCCGCCTGCTCCGTGGCGGCTTCGATGGTGTTGCGGACCTCGCGGCCGCTTCCGGTCTCCCGGGCAACGTAGGCAAACGATGGCATAAGATTCTCGGTGCGTCGCCGATGCCCCTGCCAGCCCGCGGCTCGCGACGGGGGGAACTCTCCGACACCAACCCTTCCCCCCGCCCTTCGCCATCAGGCCCGCACTCCGGGGCCCACAGACAACGCACTGGGTTCCATCGGCAACACGTTAGCGTTTGTTTAGGCTACCCCTCATCCCGCGGACCAAGCTGCCGATGAAAGGCTTGGGCAACGGACGCCCCCCCGCGGGAGCGGCGGGGGGCTGTCCCAAATCCGGGCGATGGAAGCTGGCCGGCCCCGGACCCGATAGGGTTTGCCTCCCCGGCGGACGACGACTAAAACAGGACACGAACCGATGTGGCGCCTCTTCAAAGAGTTCCTTCTCTTCCTGCGGCAGGAGAAGAAGTGGTGGCTGATCCCCCTCGTGGTCCTGCTGTTGATCCTGGGGGGCCTGATTCTTTTCACCGGAGGGTCCGTCCTGGCCCCCCTCATGTATCCCTTCCTCTAGGCCCGGAGGGACCCGATGCGTCACATTCTTGGCATCTCGGCCTATTACCACGACTCGGCGGCGGCGCTGCTGCGCGACGGCGAGATTGTCGCGGCGGCGCAGGAGGAGCGTTTCAGCCGTCGCAAGAATGACGAGCGCTTCCCCGCGCGGGCGGTCGAGTATTGCCTCCGCCAGGCTTCGCTCCACCCCTCGGACCTCGATTCGGTGGTCTTCTATGACAAGCCGATCACCAAGTTCGCGCGCCTTCTTGAATCTTCGCTGGCCGTGGCGCCGCGCGGCCTGGGGGTCTTCCCGAAGGTGCTCCCCTCGTGGCTCGGGGAGAAGCTGAACCTCCGTGCCACCCTCCGGGAGGAGATCCCGGGGCTTCGGGAGGAGTGCCGGATCCTCTTCACGGAGCATCACCAGTCGCATGCAGCGAGCGCCTTCTACCCGTCCCCGTTTGAGGAGGCCGCAATCCTGACGGTGGACGGGGTCGGGGAATGGGCCACCACGACCGTGGGTTGGGGGCGGGGCGGGGAGATGAAGCTCCTGAAGGAAATCCGCTTCCCCCACTCCCTGGGGCTGCTCTACTCGACCTTCACCGCCTACTGCGGGTTCCGCATCAACTCCGGGGAATACAAGCTCATGGGGCTGGCCCCCTACGGCACCCCGCGCTATGCGGATGCGATCCGTGACCACCTGATCGATGTGCGGGAGGATGGGAGCTTCTGGCTCAACCTCGACTACTTCGGCTTCCTCGACGGGTTCACGATGGACAACCCACGGCTCCACAAACTGCTCGGCGGCCCGCCGCGCCAGCCGGAGGAGGCCATCGACCCCCGGTTCCTGGATGTCGCCCGCTCGGTGCAACTCGTGACCGAGGAGGTCCTGCTTCGCCTGGCCCGCCACGCGCGCGAGGCCACCGGGATGACGCGCCTCTGCATGGCAGGGGGGGTGGCGCTCAATTGTGTGGCCAACGGGCGGATCCTGCGGGAAGGGCCCTTCGAGGAGCTCTGGATCCAGCCGGCCGCAGGGGACGCAGGGGGAGCCCTCGGAGCCGCGCTGCTGGCATGGCATCAGTCGGAGGAAGGACGTCGCAAAGGACGGGCGCCGGGAGATGCCATGAACGGGTCGCTCCTCGGGCCCGAATTCACCGAGGCCGAGATCGAGTCGGTGCTCCGACGCCACGGCGCAGTCTTCGAGCGGCTCGACCCCGAGGCCCTGCTCGACCGCACGGTGAGCCTCCTCCGGCAGGAACGCGTCGTGGGCTGGGTTCAGGGTCGAATGGAGTTTGGCCCCCGGGCGCTCGGGAACCGCTCCATCCTCGGGGACGCGCGCTCGGCGCGGATGCAATCGGTGATGAACCTCAAGGTCAAGTTCCGGGAGTCGTTCCGGCCCTTCGCCCCGGCGGTCCTCAGGGAGCGGGCCGCGGACTATTTCGACCTGGGATGCGAGTCCCCCTACATGCTGATCGTCGCCCCGGTTCGGGAGGCGCGCCGATGCCCGGTCTCCGGCGGCGCCACGGGACTCGACCGGCTGAAGCAGATCCGATCCGACATCCCGGCAGTCACGCACGTCGACTTCAGCGCACGGGTCCAGACGGTCACCGGACGGGAGAATCCGCTCTTCGCCCGCCTCCTGCAGCGGTTCGACGCCGCGACCGGATGCGGCCTCCTGGTGAACACCTCCTTCAACGTCCGGGGGGAACCGATCGTCTGCTCCCCGGACGATGCCTACCGCTGCTTCATGAACACGGAGATGGACTACCTGGTGGTCGGCCCATTCCTGCTCGAGCGGACCGCGCAACCGGCGCGGGACGTGGCTCGCACATTCGACCCCCAGCCTGACTGAATCGCGTGAAGCTCAAGCTCAAGGAAAACCCGCGCGAGTGGCAGAAGTTTGCCGCGGTGGTCGCCATCCTCCTCTGCGGGGTCGCGTGGATGGCCCGGCGGCGGGGATGGCTTCCCCCCGCGGGCTTCCTTCCGGTCTGCGGGCTGGCGCTTCTCGTGCCGTTGACGAGCCTGGTCATCCCCCGCCCGTTCCGTGTGCTCTACCGGGTCGGCATGACCGCCAGCCACCACGTCGGCCAGGTGATGGGCCGGATCCTCCTGACCCTCTTTTTCCTCCTGGTGCTGACGCCGCTCGGGCTCCTCCTTCGGCTCGCGGGAAAGGACCTCCTGCGCCTCCGCCCCGCCCCGGAGGCAAAGACGTTCTGGACCCCGTGCCGCGACGCCCGGGATCTCGACCGAATGTTTTAGGCCGAAGGAACGGGCCACCCTCCCGCTGCGCGGGAACCGTTTCACGGAGGCCTGAACCCAGAGGGTCGGCACCTCCCCGCCCCACGCCCCCCCGTGCAGGCTAGGTCACCAGAACTGCCAGGCCCCCTTCCAGACCACCCAAAGGCCGAGAAGAAGATTCGTGATTCCATGCGCCGTCATCGCATCCCCGAGATGCCCCCGCCGGAGCACCAGCCCTTGGAAAACCATTCCACACAGCACCCCGGGAATCCATTCCCTCGGATGGACGAGGCCGAAGACCAGGGCGGTGATAAAAAAACCCCGGGGGGCAAAAGCCGTCAGCGGCATCGACAGGAAGTCGGCCCGCTCCACCGAGCGGTAAAAGAAGGAGCGGTAGAACATCTCCTCAATCGGTGGGACCACGATGGCCGCCCCGACCCAGCGGACGCCAATGCAGGCCCAGGCCGCGGGCGTCCCCGGGCCGAAGTCGCGAAAGGGATTCCACGGGCTCGGCTCGGCGGCCGCCGCCCCTTTTCCAACTATCGACGTGAGAGAAGGATAAAACCCATCCAATCCCACCCAGAGAGCGAACACCCCCACCCCCGCCAGGATCGCAGGCAGGGAAACCGACCACCGCATCTCCGGGACCCGGTCCCGCACGAGCCAAACCAGCCAGGCACCCAGCCCGGTTTTCAGGGCATAGAGCCAGTATTGGGAGAGCCCTCCCAGGCTTCCCTGAAACGAGGTCAGGAGGACGAAGCAAAAGAACGGAAATGCCCGGGCGGCCACGGGGGATTCGCGTACGAGGCGGAGCATGGTGTATTAGCCCCGGCACGGGGCCGGGAGGCCAGAAAATTCCGGACTTTCGGCTTGCCAATCAAGAGGTCGCATTGAAAAATCAGCCCGAAATGCGCCCGTAAGCACGGGCCTTTTTTGATGACCTTAATGTCATGGACATTCTCCAACCGGTGAGGGCCTCTTGAGTCGCCCTTTTCCTCCTCGTCAGTTTTCCAGCGGACCTCAAATTCGGGTAAACGGGAAAATCCGTGCCCGTGAAGTGCGGGTCATCGGTCAGGATGGGGGTCAAGTGGGAGTGCTGAGCCTCCCCGAGGCCTTGACCATGGCGCGGCAGCAGGGTGTTGATCTGGTGGAGATCGCCCCAAGCGCGGTCCCTCCAGTCTGCCGGCTGGTCGACTTCGGCAAATACCGCTATGAGCTGGCCAAGCGGGAAAAGGAGTCGAAGAAGCACCAGCACTCCAACAAGGTGAAGGAGATCCAGCTCAGCCCCTCGATCGATCCGCACGACTTCGGGGTCAAGCTGGGGCATGCCATCGACTTCCTGTGCGACGAGATGAAGGTCAAGGTGACCCTCCGGTTCCGCGGTCGCGAGATGGCGCACAAGGAATACGGATTCCAGCAGGTCCAGAAGCTGATTCAGGAAGTGGCTCCCTACGGCCACCCGGACCAGCCTCCGAAGCTGGTGGGCAAAGGGATCACCGCAATGCTCAGTCCCCTCCCCCGGACCAAGCGGGCCAAGAACCCTCGTCGTTCCGACGACCCGGGCCACGCAAGCAATCTTCCCTCCGAGAGGCAGCAGCCGCCGCCCTCCCCCTCCCAGGCGGGAGGTGGCACGCCATCCCACTCCTCCGCAGCCCCGGGAGAGGGCAAGGGGGGAGGCGCGTCCGGATTCTCGAACAACCCGTTCTCCAATCTTGAGGTCGAGGGCTCGGAGTCGTCCGACCCGGGAGAAGCTGCCCCCGGAGCGCCGGAGTAACCCCGGCAGGGGTCCCCTACGCCCGCCTCTCGTCGAGAGTGCGGTATCACCGGATCACTGGATTACTTGATCCGCGAGACGACGAGGTCGTCGAACCGAATCGGGGTTTCCGAATACGGCTTTCCCCAGACAGAGGCCTTTCCGGCGGCAGGTTCCTCCTTGAGCTCCGAAGTCAGGCTCCAGGAAGCCGGCTCGGGGGTTCCCCGCTTCCACGCCTTTCCGGACAACGTCCACTGCCCGGCCCCGGAAGGAACGAGGCGAAGCCGGAACTCGGTCCATGACCCCGACTCCCACGCGAAGGAAACCGAGGCCAGAAGATCGTCCCCCTTGTAAAGCTCGAGCGCTTTTTTGGAAGGGGTGGACTGCAGCCGGTATGGGGTGGCGCCGTTGAGGCCGACGGCCAGAACGGGAAACCGCCGTCCCTTTGAGGTCCCAAAGATCCGTGCCGAGACTTCCAGCCCCTCCTTGGCGCTCGGGCCGAACAGCACGCCAAAGGTCTCCAGCGGCGCCCCCGGCAGCTCAAGCAGACGTCCCCCCCCCGCCTCCTCAACCACGGAGAATGCACCGTCGAGAACGAGAAACTCATCCGGGACCTTGCCCACCGGAGCCTTCTCGAAATCACAAGCAAACACCCTCTCCTGGGCAGCTCCCCCAAGGGGGATGGCTGCGGAGAGGACCAGGGCCAGGATCCACGGCTTCATACGCCGGGAAGTCTCTACCGACAGCCAAGCCCAGGGCAATACCGATCCTGAGGGGTGTCCTGCGGGGGCGTCGGGGGGGCTCCCCGGCGGTCGGTTCGAACCGGGGTCGGGACCTGCCGGGGACCGCGGTGCCCGGAGCCGCCCCCCCTCCTCCTCCTCAGCGACTCACACCGGGGAAGGAGAGCTGTCGAAGGGCTTCGTACAGGACGAGGGCGACGCAATTCGAGAGGTTCAGGGAGCGGGCCGCCGGGTTCAGCATCGGGATGTGCACCCAACCCTCGCGATTCTCCTCCAGCAGAGAATTCGGAAGGCCCGCCGTCTCCCGCCCGAACACCAGGTAATCCCCCGCGTCGTACCGGACATCGGCATAGCATCGCGGCCCGCCGCACTCCACGAACCAGACCCGGGCCCCCTCCGGGAGGGAGGACCGAAACTCCGACCAGTGGGACCAGCGCCTCCAGTCGACCTGCCTCCAGTAGTCCATCCCCGCGCGCTTGAGCTGCCGGTCATCGAGGGAGAACCCGAATGGCTCGATCAGGTGGAGCCGGCTCCCGGTCACCGCGCACAGGCGTGCGATGTTTCCCGTGTTCGGAGCGATCTCCGGCTCAAGGAGGACGACGTTCATTCCTCCCCTTCCCCGGCCGGCGGTGCGCCAGACCCCGATCGCGCCCCGCGCGGATA
>DMJJ01000298.1 GCA_003452185.1 Verrucomicrobiales bacterium
TCCATTTGAGCTATGGGAGCAAACACCTTCCGGGGGACACCGGCGGCGGCGCGGAGAGATTCCTGAATCACGAAGTCCAAGGCAAGGAGAACCCGTATTGGGGAACTCGTGTCGTGGTCGGGTCCAATGGGGAGGGCCGTCGCCTCGAAAGCCCTCTTTGGGGTGCCCTCCGACGGCCTGACGGGGCCTGCCCGCTCGGGGGCGTGGCTGGGAACAGCGGGGGGGGAGTCGGGGCGAACTCGGCCTGGGTCCGACTGAGTCCCGTCGGCCCGTGGGCTGCGTGCCGGGGCCGTCGCCGGTCGGGCAGGGTCAGGCTGCCTTGCGGGCTGCGAGAACCTTTTGCGCCGCCTCCTGGCGCTGCTTCCACTCGACGCGCCGGGCGAGCGCGCGCTGGAAGTCTCCCGGGAATGTCTCCACCGAGGCGGGAAGCCGGTCGTGTCCCGAGATCTTTTGAAGCAGGGTCGTGAACACCACCCCGACCGGGGCATCTGGAAGCCGGTGGGTCACGTTGCCCGGGCTGTCATGCCAGGTTTCCAGATCCGGGCTGTTCGTCACGCTGATGCCGCTCAGCTCATCCAGCTGGCAGCAGAGCTCGAATGGGGTCCCCTTGGGCCCCGGAGGATGCAGGATCGCGTAGAAGTGAGCCTGCGGGAAATAGTAGGCCGCAAACTCCGTGCGGGGGGCGATGGTGAGGTGGAATGTCCCGATTCGCTGAAACCCCAGGGCCTGAAGCGCGGCCTGAAGGGCGGGGGTCGTCGCCTGCGATTCCCAGGCGGCGGTGGGGCAGGGTTGCAACGCCAAGGCGGCCTTGATCGAGGCTCCGGAGCCTCCCAGGGTCGCCTTGGCCCTCTCGATGATCCATCCAAGGCCCATTGCAGAGGGGGCGTTCGGTTACTTGGCACCCGGGGCGGAGAGCGCGGCGAGGGTTTCGGCCGCCACCACCTTGTCGATGTCGAGGAGCGTCTTGACCATCCCCTTCACCTTTGCCATCCCGAGGATGTAGTCGGTCTCGAGCTCCGTGCCGAAGTCGGGCGTCGGTTCGATGTCGGCCGGGGGGATGTTCGCCACCTCCTCCACGGAGTCGACGATCAGGCCCACGAGCGGCTGCGCCCCGCTGGCCAGTTTCACCTGGACCACAACGATGCAGGTCCGCTCGGTGTCCTGGACATTGGCGAGCTGGAACTTGACCCGCAGGTCGGCCACCGGGATCACCTTGCCCCGGAGGTTGATCACCCCCTTGACGTAGACGGGCATCTGGGGAACGGCGGTGATGTCCGGGACGCGGATGATCTCACGGACCTTCAGAACGGCGATCCCGTAGGACTCGCTCCCAAGGGTGAAGGTGAGATACTTGCCGGTCGCGGTGCGTTGCGTGGGGTTTGCCTGTTCTGCCACTTCGGTTGCCATATCAATCTGCCTTTTTGGGCCGTGCGATCCTCCTCACCTCGGGGGCTGGTTCCTCTGGGGGGTTACACACCCGACCGGATCAGCCCGGCGGAGGGATCCAGTGCCGGCCAAGGGGTTGATCGGCGTCCGACGCATTCCCTTGAGCCTTGTTTCCTCCGGCGGCCCCGGTGCTGCAACCCCGGGTTCAAGCCTCCCCGGGAATCCACCGATGGGATCAGTGACTCCCGGACGCCGGGTGGGTGAGATTCCCCCTGGAGGCGATCCCGGGCAGGGGCGGGCCGGGGATGAAACAAACGATGAATTTTCGCTATCCTGGCCGGTCCAATGCCAGCAGAGTAGCCACCGCGACTATGACACTTCGAATTTGCCTCCTCCTCCTCGCCGCCCTTCTTTCCGTGGCCCGTGCCGAGGTGGCACCTGACAAGGGGGCGTCCGACAAGAACCAGGTGGCTCTCGTCCCGGTCCGCGCCGCCAACGAGCACCCGCTCAGCCCGGGCGACCGCGACGGCGACATCGCCCGCACCACGGGGCTTCTCCTCCAGCAGCAGCATTACAGCCAGAAGGGGTTCAACGACGAGGTCTCGAGCAAGTTCCTCGACCGCTACCTCGACACCCTCGACCCGATGCACCTCTACTTCCTGAAGAGCGACATCGAGAGCTTCGAGATGTTCCGGACCACCCTCGACAACCTCACCCTCCGCAGGGCGGATGCCACGCCGGCCTTTGCGATCTTCAACCGGTTCATCGACCGCGTGGAGCAGCAATACGGCTATGTCACCGAGCTCTTCAAGAGCGAGCCGTTCGATTTCACCGCCGACGAGCGCTACACCCCGAACCGCAAGGATCTCCCGCGGCCCAAGGACCTCACCGAGGCCCGTGAGTTCTGGAAGGCCCGGCTGCGGTTCGAGTATCTCCAGGAGAAGCTCAACCTCCAGCGCCCCGAGGACGTCGGCAACATCGTTCGCGAAAAGATCGAGCAGAAGAAGACCTCCGAGCTCGCCGCGGCCCTCAAGGAAAAGCTCGGCAAGGAGAAGATCGCCGAGGTGGTGAAGAAGGTCGAGGCCCGGTCCCCCGGAGCCCCCGCCTCCGAGGTCGTCGGGCAGGTCATCGCCCAGCTCCGCAAGGAGCACCGGGAGGAAATCGTCAAGTTGATCAGCCGCCGCTACAGCCGGATCGTCCGCACCTTTCGGGAGTTCGACAAGGAGGATGTCCTCCAGATCTATCTCACCGCCCTGGCCCACGTCTACGACCCGCACAGCGACTACTTCGGCCCCGCGGAGCTGGATAACTTCTCGATCGGGATGAATCTCTCCCTCTTCGGCATCGGAGCCGTCCTCCGGTCCGAGGATGGCTTCTGCAAGATCCAGGAGCTCATGGCCGCCGGGCCCGCCGCCCGCAGCGGCAAACTCAAGCCCAGCGACAAGATCGTCGCGGTCGCCCAGGCCGATGGCGAGTTCGTCGACGTCGTCGACATGAAGCTCCGCAAGGTGGTCGACCTGATCCGCGGCCCCAAGGGAACGCGCGTCCGCCTCATGGTGAACCCGGCCGACGCCGCCGACCCGAGCATCCGGAAGGAGATCGAGCTGGTGCGGGATGAGATCAAGCTTGAGGACCAGGAGGCCAAGGCCCGCCTGATCGAGGTCCCTGATGCCCAGGGGCACATCCAGAAGGTGGGGCTCATCGACCTTCCCTCCTTCTACGCCTCGTTTGCCGTCGGCTCCCAGCATCATGACGAGGGGGAGGGGAAGAGCACCACGGCCGATGTGGCCCGCCTGCTGAAGCGCCTCGTCCGGGAGAACGTCGTGGGGGTGATCCTGGACCTGCGGCGCAACGGGGGGGGCTCGCTCGAGGAGGCCATCAACCTCACCGGGCTCTTCATCAAGAAGGGGCCGGTGGTGCAGATCCGAAACGCGGATGACTCGGTCGATGTCGATGAGGACACCGATCCCAAGATCCAGTATGATGGCCCGATGATGGTTCTCACGAGCCGGGCGAGCGCCTCGGCCTCGGAGATTCTCGCCGGGGCCCTCCAGGACTACGGGCGCGCGATCATCGTGGGGGACATCTCCACCCATGGGAAGGGAACCGTGCAACAGGTGCTGCAGTTGGGCCGCCTCCTTCGCAGCACCAACAACCTCGGGGCCGTGAAGCTCACCATCCGCAAGTTCTACCGTGCCAGCGGCGATTCCACCCAGCTCAAGGGGGTGGTGCCCGACATCGTTCTTCCCTCGGTGAACAACGTCCTGGATGTTGGCGAGTCCCAGCTCGACAACGCCCTGCCGTGGGACACGATCAAGCCCGCCAATTACGACAAGGTGAACCTCGTTGCCCCGGTGCTCTCCGAGGTCAAGGGCAAGTCCGACAAGCGGGTCTCGGCGGACAAGGACTTCACCTACATTCGCTCCGAGATGGATCGTTACACCCGGCTCAAGGCCGACAAGAGCATCTCCATGAACGAGGAGAAGCGGCGAAAGGAGAAGGCCGAGGACAAGGCGCGCCTGGACGCCCGCAAGAAGGAGCTTCAGGCCCGTGGCGAGCCCCCCGGCAAGGTGTATGAGTTCAAGCTCAAGGAGATCGAGAGCCCCGACCTGCCTCCCCCCCTCCAGAAAACGAACAAGGTTGCCTCCCTGGGCAAGGAAGCCAAGGCGCACGAGGCCAAGGCCTCCTCGGACGACCCGGATGACGACGTGATCGAGGACTCGGTGCCCGACATCGATGTCACGCTGGAGGAGGCCAAGCGGATCCTCCTTGATTTCGCAGCGGCCTCGAAAGGGAAGCGCGTCGCCCGGGAGCAGTAACCCGGGCCCCGGCCGCCGCGAGGGGCTCGCGGGGCGATGAGTTTCCATTCCAGGCGCGTGCCGCGCCGGATTCCCCAATTGCCATGGCGCCCCTAGAACTTCTCGCCCTGGCCGCCTCCGCGGCGGCCGCCGGGCTGGTGAACGCCATCGCCGGGGGGGGGACTCTCCTGACGTTCCCGGCGTTGCTCCTGACCGGGATCTCCCCCATCGCCGCGAACGCCACCAGCACGGTCGCCCTGCTCTTTGGGATCGTGGGCAGCCTTTTCGGCTACCGTCGGCAGATCGCGGCGGTGCGTCCCTGGCTTTCTCGGTTCGTCCCGGTGAGCCTGGCTGGCGGGCTCCTGGGCGGGGTGCTGCTGACGATGGGGGGCGAGAAGCTCTTCTCCTGGCTCGTCCCTTTCCTGATCCTCTTCGCCACCCTCCTTTTCATGGCGCAGGGGGTGTTCCGAAGCTTCGCCGGCCTTGCCCCTGCGGAGGGAGGCGGATCCCCCCATCCGAGGGCCCGGGCCCTGGCCGCCGCCGTCGGCTTCCAGTTTCTGGTCGCGGTGTACGGGGGGTACTTCGGCGCCGGCGCGGGCATTCTCATGCTCGCCTCCCTTGGGTTTCTGGGCCTCGGCAACATTCATGAAATGAATGGCCTGAAGACGGTCCTCGGGGCGGTCATCAACCTGACGGCGGCGATCTACTTCATCGCCTCGGGGCTGATCGACTGGCCGAAGGCGGGGGTGATGACCATCGGTGCCGTGGCCGGGTACTACCTCGGGTCCCACTGGTCCCAGCGGATTCCTCAGGCGTTTGTCCGACGGGGGATCATCGGAGTGGGGTTTGCCATCACCGTGGTCCTGTTCTGGCGTCGCGCCTAGCCGCCCCTACTGCGGAGCTGGGTCGACGGGTTCGGGGGCGGATGTCGGCTCTCCGGCCGGCGGTTCTGGCACGGCGTCCGAAGCCGGCTCCGGCTTGGATTCCGGGGTTGCCGCGGGCCGTTTCCACGGCCGTGGATTTCCACTCTCATCGAGCACCGGAAACCACCGCATCTCGTCCGCCTGGCGACCGATGGCGGTCTTGCGGCAGTGTCGCACCAGGGCCTTGTAAAAGACATCCGCCGCATCCCCATCCCGCACCTTGAGCCACGATCCCGCGGTGCAGAGGATGCGCGCCTTTTCGTCGGTGTTGTCGGGCAGGAGGCCGGCAGCCCGCCAGGCCAGGCC
>DMJJ01000128.1:0-1583 GCA_003452185.1 Verrucomicrobiales bacterium
GCTGAAAATAATTAGGGGGACCGACCGTCGACTGCAAGCGTTTGTGCTCCTCGGGATTTTCGATTGTTGATTTCCGATTTGCAATTGGGGGACGGGGGCGTCGGCCGGGAACGGGAAGGTCTCTCACCAAGAGACCAAGCCACCACGAGGAATTGCTACGAATCGGTATACGAAGATCCGCGTTCATCCGGTCCCATCCGCGGTTGAACTCCGGGGGATTGTGGGGATGCGGGTAGGAGCGGGATGCGGGAGGGTGGGGCCTACTTCGACTTATCCCGTGACTTCTTTTCCTTGTGCTTCTCGGGATCCCAGGACTTCTCGAGCTCCTTCTCCTTCTCCTTGGCCCGGGCCTCCTCGTCGGCCTTGAGCTGCTTGATCTTCTCCTTCACCCAGTCCTCACCCCCGGCGTCGCGGGCCAGCTCGTAGTATTTCTTCGCCTCGTCCTTCTGTCCCAGGAGCTCATGTGCGAGCCCCTTGTCGGCCAGGAGCATCGGGTCGGGGGAGCTGGGGTTCAGCCGGTGGCTGATCTCCTCGAGTGCGGCGTCCAGGTCGGCCTTGGCGGATTCCTTCTGGCCGAGGCCCTGACGGGCCCGGGCCCGGCGTATCAGCCAGGAGCTCTGGAGGCGGGATGCCTTCAGTTCCTCCTCAATCTTGAGCAGGGCCTTCTCATTTTGACCGTCATCCAGCATCGCCTCCACGAGCTCGACCTCAAGAACCCCGCCTCCCGTTTCGCGGAGCCCCTCCTCCACCCCGGCGATCCGCTCCCGGGGGAGTTTGAGCCGCTCGTGGAGGTCGCTTCGGATCAGGTACCACTCGACGGTCCCCTTGTGGAGGCGGATCCCCTCGTTGGCGTCCTCAAGTGCCTTCTTGTTCTCCCCCCGTGCCCGGTAGAACTCCGCGCGGAGGAGGCGCAGGGCGGCCAGCTCCGGTTCCTGTTCGCTCTTTGACCGGAGGGCGTGCGTCACGGTGTCGAGGGCCTCGTTGGTCTTCCCGAGGGCAAAGTAGACGCGGCCGAGTTCCCGTTGCGCGAGGAGGAGCTCCGGCTGGAGTTTTGTTGCGCGCTCAAGGTCCTTTGCCGCTTCGGCATTCTTCCCCATGACCCGGTACTCGATGGCCCGCTGCATGAGAAGATCGGCCGACTCGCCCCGGGCCTCGATCTGCTCCGTGATTTCCGCGACCTCATCCTCCGGCCCTTCATGGGCGGCGGCCTTCCCCGCGGGGAGGAGCGAGAGAAGCGCCGCTGCCGCGAGGGCGAAGGTGGCGGTTCGGGCGAGTCGGGGTGTCATGGCGGATCCTTGGGTAACCTTGGAGTTGTCCGGTGCGGGGCTGCTAGTCCTCCAGGATCAGGGAGGGATCCAGGACGAAGTCGTTGGCATCGCCGACGGCGACATGCCCCTCGATTCCGAGCACGTTCACCCCGTCCTTGAGGCAGTTTTGGACATCCTTGAGGGTGATGTAGACCGGCCCGCGGTCCTCCCTCGTCTTGATGCCCTGCGCATTGCGCCCGCTGCTGCGGGTCACGCCCACCCGGGCGACCTCGCGGCCGTTGATATACACGATGGCGGCATCCTGGTAGTCGAGCA
>DMJJ01000128.1:1877-4393 GCA_003452185.1 Verrucomicrobiales bacterium
GGTAGTCGAGCATGAGGCCAAGCTCGGTGACGCGGTCCGCCTGCTCGAGGGTGAACTCGCGGCGAAGGTAGACGGTGGTATAGCTCCGTCGCATCTCCCTGAGTTCGGTGTTGTGCCGACCCTCGCCATACCCGAACGGGGCCGCACCGGTCGACCACCCCTGACCCTTGAACCCGGGGCGGGCCCAGTCGAGTCCGCGCGGGTGGGATCCGGCCAGAAACTCCCACGTGGCGTTGGTGGCGATGAGGACCTGGTGGTCGACAGGGGGAAGGTTCTTCTCCTTGGGGGAGTTCTCCGGCTTCTTGTACTCGGGTGGCTGCCAGGGGAGGGCGAGCCGGTTCGGGGTGACGCTTCCCCGTTTGACGATGCTGAAGAGATCGCGCTCGAACCCGTTCCGGTTGACCATTCGCCCCGTGAGGGTGTCGCCGTTCACGTCGATCAGCACTGACCCGTGCTCGACGATGGTCCGTTTCATCACGGGAAGGGTCCCTGCGCGCCCGAGGGTCTGGCCGGCGTTGCCGGTCACGACCTGCACGGTCCCCTCGTGGGCATGGATCCCCTCACTCTTGTGGTAGGGGCCGTCGCCCGCCGGGTCACCGTCGCCGTCGTCGAGGATGTTCCCCTCGGCCACGGTCGTGTCGCCCGTGGCGCCGTCCATCAACATGGAGCGCTCGTAGACGTGCGAGTGCCCGGTGAGGACCAGGTCGACGCCGCCGGCCTCGATGACCGGCATGACCAGCTTGCGCATCTCGGTCAGGTCCTTCTCCTTTTCGCTGTCGTGGCTCCCCTTGGTGTAGGCGGGGTGGTGCCAGAAGGCGATCAGCCAGTCGGCCTTCGACTTCTCGAGGTCGGTCTTGAGCCACTTGCCCATGGCGGCGGTCGGCTTCCGGTCGAGGTCGTGTGAATCGAGGCAGATGAAGTGGATGTTGCCGTAGTCGAAGGAATAGTAGGCCTCGGTGCCCGAAGCAACCCCCCCCACCTCGGCACGGGTTGGGACGATGTAGGCGTCGTAGTAAGGCCCGATCCCAGTGGTCCCCTTGGAGGTGTAGCCCTCATGGTTGCCCATGGCCGGCCAGCAGACCCGGTTGCGGAGGGTGGTGCCGTAGGATTCGAAAAAGCGGCTCGTAAACTCATTGTCCCGGCCGGTGCCGTAGGCCATGTCGCCGACATGGAGCCAGAAGTCGATCGGGTGGGCCTGGCGCGAGGTGAACTGGAGCATCGCGCTGTGCACCGCGGCCTGGGGTTCGCGTCCCGTGCCCCCATCCCCCAGGACCCAGAACCGGTACGGGCGCACGGTGCCGACCGCGGGGTGGGTCATGAAGTGGTACGAGGGATCCTCGGGGGTCAGGCGCTTGGAGCCGTCGTACACGGCATAGAAATACTGGGTGTCGGGCTTGAGTCCGGAGAGCCTCGCCTCGTACTGGAAGGTGCCGATCGGGGCTGAGTGGAGCTTCGGGAGGCGGAGGTTCTCCGGGGTGCGGAGGGCCTGCCACCGGGGGAGCATCTCCTGTCCGTTGGTCCCGAGGGAGGCCCGGGCGACGATCTCCCCGCCGGAGACCCGCAGGGTGAGGTTGGCCGGATCCGTACCGTAACGGACCACGGGGTCGACCGGTCCCTCGGTGCGCCAGGCCACATGGACCATCGTCGGGCCGCTGAACTGGAGGTACGGGGCCCGGAGGAACGGGGCGGGCGGGTTGACCCCGCGGGCGGTGGCCACCGCCAGGCAATAGGTGGCGGTGATCAGGGCAAAGGCACGGCCCAGCTGGGTGCGCTTCTCAGGCATCGGTCTACCTTCAGAACTTCCCGTCCGGATGTCAATGGATCACGGGAGGGAGGCCCCGCCCCGCCCGGCCCCGAGGGTTCGATTTGGGGTGGAATCATCCCGGGTGAAGGCTATATAACCTCCGCGCCCGACTTATGAGCTCCGCATCACGTGACCCGATATCAAGCAGCGCCGCCCCCGGCGCCGCGCCCCGCGCATTTCAACGCCTCCTTGTCGCCAACCGGAGCGAGATCGCCATCCGCGTCTTCCGGGCCGGCACGGAGCTGGGCCTCCGGACCGTGGCGATCTACGCCCAGGAGGACCGGCTGAGCGTCCACCGGTTCAAGGCCGACGAGGCCTACCTGGTCGGGAAGGGGAAGGGGCCTGTCGGCGCCTACCTCGACATTCCCGGCATTGTCACCCTGGCGAAGGAGAAGGGGGTGGACATGATCCATCCCGGGTATGGCTTTCTGAGCGAGAACGCGGAGTTCGCGCGCGCCTGCGCCGCGGCCGGCATCACGTTCGTCGGGCCCCGCCCCGAGCTCCTGGAGATGATGGGGGACAAGACCGCGGCGCGCGCCCTGGCACAGCGGCTCAACATCCCGACGCTTCCCGGGACGGAGGACCCGGTGTCGGACCGGGACGAGGCGCTCAAGATCGCCCGCGAGATCGGGTTCCCGCTCATCATCAAGGCGGCGTTTGGCGGGGGAGGACGCGGCATGCGGGTGGTTCGCACCGCGGCCGAGCTTGCCCC
>DMJJ01000128.1:4766-10321 GCA_003452185.1 Verrucomicrobiales bacterium
CACGCCAAGCACATCGAGGTGCAGGTCCTCGGGGACAAGCACGGGAACGTGCTTCACCTGCACGAGCGGGACTGCTCGGTGCAGCGGCGCCACCAGAAGGTGGTGGAGATCGCCCCGAGCGTCGGGCTCGACGACCATGTCCGCCAGGAGCTCTGCCTCGCCGCCGCACGGCTGGCCAAGGAGATCGGCTACGACAACGCGGGGACGGTGGAGTTCCTGTACGACCTGGACCGCAACGACTGGTTCTTCATCGAGATGAACCCCCGGATTCAGGTCGAGCACACGGTGACGGAGGTCATCACCGGCATCGACCTCGTGCGGGCCCAGATCCTGATCGCCCAAGGGCATTCGATGTTTGACGCCTCGGTGGGGCTTCCCCCCCAGGACAAGGTTCCCCGCATGGGATACGCGATCCAGAGCCGCGTCACGACCGAGGATCCCGAGAACAAGTTCACCCCGGATTACGGCAAGATCCTCACCTACCGGAGCGCCGGCGGGTTCGGCGTCCGTCTGGACGGAGGCATGGGGTATGCCGGCGCAGTCATCACCCCCTTCTACGACTCCCTCCTGGTGAAGATCACCGCCTCGGGGCAGACCTTCCCGATCGCCCTCCAGCGGATGGACCGGGCGCTGCGGGAGTTCCGGATCCGCGGGGTGAAAACCAACATCCCGTTTCTCGAGAACCTCATTGCGAACGAGACCTTCCGGGTGGGGCATGCCACGACGACCCTGATCGACACCACCCCGGAGCTCTTCTCCTTCAAGCCCCGGCGGGACCGGGCGACCAAGCTCCTGGCGTTCCTCGGCGACGTGATCGTAAACGGGAATCCGCAGGCCAAGGGGCACAAGCCCGCCGGCCCGGCCCTGCAAATCGCGGTGCCGACGTTCGACCACAAGGCGAAGCCGCCCAAGGGATCGCGGGATCTCCTGCTCGAGCTCGGGCCCGCGCGCTTCGCGCAGTGGATCCTGAAGCAGAAGCGGCTCCTGGTGACCGACACCACGTTTCGGGATGCCCATCAGTCCCTCATGGCCACCCGGGTGCGGGGCTACGACATGGTGGCCGTGGCGGACGCCGTCGCGCGTCGCACGCCGCAGCTGTTCTCTCTTGAGATGTGGGGTGGGGCAACCTTCGACACCGCGATGCGGTTCTTGCGGGAGGACCCGTGGCAGCGCCTCCGGGTCCTTCGTGAGCGGGTGCCGAACATCTGCTTCCAGATGCTCTTCCGGGGGAGCAATGCCGTCGGCTACAGCAACTATCCCGACAACGTCGTCGCCGGTTTCGTCCGCCATGCTGCGGAGGCCGGGATGGACATCTTCCGGATCTTCGATTCGCTGAACTACCTGCCGAACCTGAAGGTGGCGATGGAGGCGGTGCAGGACACCCACGCGATTTGCGAGGGGGCGATCTGCTACACCGGGGACATCCTTGACCCCGCGCGCACCAAGTACTCCCTGAAGTACTACGTCAAGCTGGCCCGGGAGCTCGAGCAGATGGGGGCCCACATGCTCGCGATCAAGGACATGGCCGGCCTCTGCCGTCCGTACGCCGCGCACGCCCTCGTCAAGGCCCTCAAGGAGGAGATCGGGATCCCGGTTCACTTCCACACCCACGACACCAGCGGGATCAATTCCGCGAGCGTCCTCAAGGCCGCGGAGGCCGGGGTGGATGTGGTCGATCTCGCCATCGCGAGCATGAGTGGCAGCACCAGCCAGCCGAATCTCAACTCGATCGTCGCCGCCCTGCAGCGCGCCCCGCGGGACACCGGGCTTGATCTGGAGGCGTTGAACGAGTTCTCGGATTACTGGGAGCAGGTCCGCGAGCTTTACCGTCCCTTTGACACCGCTCCCCGGACCGGCAGCGCCGAGGTGTATCTCCACGAGATGCCCGGCGGCCAGTACACGAACCTCAAGGAGCAGGCGGCCAGCATGGGCCTGGGGCACCGCTGGCCGGAGATCGCCCGCTGCTACGCCGAGGTGAACGCGCTGCTGGGAGACATCGTCAAGGTCACCCCCAGCAGCAAGGTCGTGGGGGACATGGCGCTGTTCCTCTTCACCCGCGGGATCCGTCCGGCCGACGTCGTGAACCTTGAGCCCGGGGTGACTCCGTTCCCCTCGAGCGTGATCGACATGCTGCGGGGGGGGCTCGGGCAGCCGATGGGGGGATGGCCCAAGGAGGTCCAGCGGGTCGTCCTCGGCAAGGAGAAGCCTCTCAAGGGGCGTCCCGGGGCCGGGCTGGAACCGCTCAACCTCAAGGAGGAGAGAAAGGGGCTTGCCGCGAAGCTCAAGCGGGAGGTGACGGAGGACGATCTCTACAGTCACCTGATGTACCCCGAGGTCTTCGCCGAGTTCGCCAAGTTTGTCTCCCACCATGGGGACGTGAGTGTGCTCCCCACGGGGGCTTTTTTCTACGGCCTCAAGCCGGGGGAGGAGGTCAGCGTGGAGATCGAGCCGGGGAAGACGCTCTTCATCCGGTTGATCAACGTCGGGTCGCCCGACAAGGATGGCCGGCGCACCGTGACCTACGAGCTCAACGGGGTGACCCGCGAGACCCAGGTCGCCGACAAGCTCGTTAAGAGCGTCGCCAAGTCGCGGGCCAAGGCCGACCCCGGGGATCCCCTCCAGGTCGGCGCCCCGATTCCCGGGATCATCACCAGCGTCCACGTGAGCGTGGGGACCAAGGTGGCCAAGGGGGACAAGCTCTGCACGATGGAGGCGATGAAGATGCAGACCACGATCTACGCCGCAACCGACGGGGTGGTGAGCGAGATCCAGGCCCAGGTGGGCGAGGGGGTGGAGAGCAAGGACCTCATCATGAGGCTGAGGGCGTGACCATGGGGCGGGAGATCCACCAGCTCAAGGCGGGCATCATCGGGACGGGGTTCATTGGCCCGGTCCACCTGGAGGGGCTTCGCCGCCTCGGGGTCGAGGTGGTCGCTCTGTGCGGGTCGGACAAGGCTTCCGGAGTGGCCCGACGGCTCGGGATTCCGCGGGCCTTCACCGGATACGACCACGAGGCGATGTGCCGGGAGGCCGACATCGACGTGGTGCACATCACTTCGCCGAACCGGCAACATTTCGAGCAATCGATGGCGGCCCTCCAGGCCGGCAAGCATGTCGTGTGCGAGAAACCCCTGGCCGTGACCTCCCGCGAGAGCGCGGCCCTGGTGAAGGCGGTCGCCCGCTCCCGGTCGATCTTCGCTGTCAACTACAACATCCGGTTCTACCCCGCCGTGCTGCAGCTCCGCGCCGACGTTGCCAAGGGGAGGCTTGGGGAAATCCTTCACGTCAACGGCTCCTACTTCCAGGACTGGCTCCTCAAGCCGACGGACTACAACTGGCGGCTTCTCCCCGAGGAGGGGGGCAAGCTGCGGGGCGTGGCGGACATCGGCACCCATTGGATGGACACCGCCTCCTTCATCCTGGGGAGGCGCATCGACCGGGTGTTTGCCCATCTGGAGACCTGCCACAAGACCCGGTTCCGCCCCGTGGGCGAGGTGCAGACGTTCGTGAAGTCGACGGGCCGGGAGCGAACGGTGCCGTATCGCGTGCGGACCGAGGATTTTGCCTCGCTCCTGCTCCGCTTCCAGGGCGGGGTGCATGGGAACCTGGGGGTCTCGCAGGTGGCGGCCGGCCGCAAAAACAGCCTGCGGCTCGAGCTCTACGGCTCGCGTGAGTCAGCGTGGTGGGACTCCGAGGAGCCGAACATCATTCACTACGGATCCCGCGATGGGACGAATCGCCTCTCCCACCGGCAATGCCCCGGGTTCAGCGAGGATGTCGCCGGATTCACGGACTACCCGCCGGGTCATGCGGAGGGGTTCCCCGACTCCTTCAAGATGCTCTACCGGGCGGTGTATCAGGACATCCTTTCGGGTCGCTCCGCCAACCCGCTCTACGCGACGGCGCAGGATGGGCACCATGAGGTGAAGGTTTGCGAGGCGGTGCTCCGCAGCCACCGCGACGGGCGCTGGGTGGCGATCTGACCCGCCGACAGTACGCGATTACCTGGAGGGCGTCGCACTGGGCGCCAGCAGACGGTAGTGGCGCGCCATCCAATAGGGGAGCATCCAGAACACCCCGTCGCTTTCGGTTCTCCCGCCCTCTCCCTGGACCGCGAGCCTCAGGTTGTCGTCCGTGCGGGGCACTCCCCGTTCCGAGGCCGGCAGCAGGCGGTCCGTGTGCCAGTGCTCGAGCTCCGGGGAGCGCACCAGCCGGATGTCCGCTCGGTGGGTGTTATCGACTTCCCATCGCACGAGGTCGAGGGGGGTCTCCCGCAGCACGTCGACCGCGGCGGCCAACGAGCCCTGGTCCCCGGAGAGCACCGCATTGAGCACCTCGAAGAACGGGGTGCAATCGGGGGCCACCGCGGCGTGCCAGTTCCGGAGGCTCTCCCGGTAGAGACGTACCCGGGAGGGGTCCTTCTCCAGGAGGAGCAGGGGGGCGTACACGAACGCCAGCAGCTCATCATCGATGTGGGTGCGCGTGGCGGGGTTGAGGTTCTTTGCTCGGCGGATGTTCTCGCGCCATTCCACATCGGCCAGCAGCTCCTCGTAACGCCGGGCGTAGCGCGGGTCTCCCGTGAGGTGATGGGCCAGCTTGAGAAATGAGGAGAGCTCCACCGGGTTGATCCAGGCTTCCTGAATCCAGTTCGGGTTGTGAAGGAGGTGTCCCGGGGTCCAGACCCCCCAGCGGGTCGGCTTCCCGTCCAGGTCGACCAGCGCCGCATCGTGCTCAAGGATGTGGTCCATGATCCGACGGACCTGCTCCCGGATCCGCTCCTTCTCGGGGGCGTCGGCTGCCAGGAGGTCGTAAAAAAAGTATCCGAAGAAATGGGCGCAGATCTCGTCGCTGCTCGTGTCCCCTTTCCAGAGCCACCGGCCGTCGGCCGATTTCTTCCAGCGTTCCGGGACATACTTGAACCGGGCGTCCTCCACGCGACGCGCGGCGCGCTGCTCGGGGGAGAGGAGTTCGTTGGGGTCGGCCATCCGGGTCCACGTGGAGGGGACGACGGTGCGGGCGATGAACCCCGGGGTGCCGGTCACCTCCTGCAGGAAGCGGCAGGCGGCAAAGGCCCGGCGGGCGCGGTCGCGTGCCGACGGGTCGCCGGTCACGGCGTAGCGGAACGACTCCATGGCCAGGTACACCGCCGTGTAGCCGCCGTCGTTGTCATCGTCCTGCGGTTCCCAGGTGGAAAGGTCGCCCGGGGTCTTCAGCCGGCACTTTTCCACGATGCCGGGCTCCCGGATATGGCGCGCGAGGCAGACCTCCAGAAACCGTCGCTCCTTTTCCTCGAGGGTCAGCGGATTTCGCTCCAACCGGTCGACTCCCCCGGGGGTGGCGACGTAGGCCACGGAGCCCGCGGTGTCGAGGGCGATCGACCGGACGTCGTCGTCGAGGAGCCATCGGCGGGAGTGTCGCCAGGTCCATCGGGTGGCTCCCGGGGCGAGGCGGCCGAGGCCATGGGGTGTCCCCACCCAGACCTCTCCCGATCCGCAGGCGATACACTGGGCGAGGCTGTCGGGAAGCCCCTGGTCCGGGGTGATCTCCCGGATGAG
>DMJJ01000054.1 GCA_003452185.1 Verrucomicrobiales bacterium
TGAAGATTTCCATTCTGCCGTGCTTGGGGATGCCGTGCGCGGAGGGAAGCCCCGCGCCTCAGGACCGGGTTGACCGACGGGATTACATGAAAAACCCGGCCGCCAGAGTATGGAGACGGGCTTGGGACTGGGGGGAGAGGTTCGTGAACACCATCGAGACGGTGAATCCCTCATGGCGGTTCCCGGCGCAGGCCACCACGACACCGTTGGCCTGGATCCGCCGCTCGTCCTCAGGGGTCTCGAGCTCAACGGTCATCTCCGTCCATGCGGAAAACGCCTCGGGGCTCCGGAACTCAATCCCGTTCTTGTGCACCCGCACCGACCCCGTCGGTAGGGTCAGGCGCTGTCCAAGAGACCGGACTAGGAGCGGCCCCGCAGGCTCCGGGGTGTTGAGTTTGCTTGCGCTCATAGCTGTTGAGTCACCCTAACACAGGAGCGCTTCCCGTCAATTGGGACGTCCCGGAATGATTTGCCGCACTCGACTTCTCTTGCTTGCCCCCCGATGGGAATCCTGCTATGCACCCCCATGCTCTCGCAATGGAAGGCGGCAGGAGTGTGCCACGGATTTCTTCTGGGAGTTGTTTTGGCCCAAGGGACTCTCTGTACCCCACTCCTCGGCCAGACCAACCAAACCCGCCTCGCCTCCGAGGCGCGCTTCGACCTCTACGCCACCACCAATGTCCTCGCTCTCCAACAGGTTGAGATCCTAGGCGGATTGGGGACCCTCGGTCGGCTCCCCTGGATGAAGCCCGCCGACCAACCCCGGGCCCTCAGCGCCCTCTTCCCCATTACCCACTTCACCAGCAACGAATTGGTGGTTCGCTTCACCCCGGTCGAGGCAGGTCGCGTAACACTCTCCCTCCTAGGACCCTATGAACGGATCCCAACGGAAAAGGAAGCCATCTACCAGGCGGATGTCCTCTGGGACCTGATTGATGTGGCAGGGGGTCAGTTGGTACCAGAGTCAGCCGCGCTGTTGCGGCTTCCGGTCCGCTCCTGGTTTCGTCAACGCTACGACGTTGGGATTTCCGTTCAAGCCCGCCAACCCGTCACCCTTCGGCTTGTGGCGCATGCCGCGGTCCCGGCCGGGTATGAGGAACCGAAACCACTCTCGGAACCCGATCCGGTCGCCACCAAGCTGCTCCAGCGATTTCAGCATGGGGTCAGTCTGGCCTATGGGAATGACCTGGTGCGGGGTGGAGTGGGAAGCGATGAGGATTTTGCGGGTATTCGGCGTGAGGGGTTTGATCATGTCCGTCTCTCCGTGGCGTGGCAGCTCCAGATGGGGGCCGGCCCTGAGTATCCGATCCACCCCGAGCTTCTGGCCCGGGTGGAGGAGATCCTGGGGCGGGCGGCCAGGCAGGAGTTGGGGGTTATCCTGGGGTGCCAGGACTACGACGGCCTTTATCAGAACCCTGGGGGGGAGCTTCCCCGTTTTCTCGCCTTGTGGAAGCAGCTGGAGGCGCGGTTCGGCGGGGGGGCCGGCCCGCTGGCCTTCGAGTTGATCACCCCCTCCAGCAACCGGGGATCCACCCCGCTGCTCAACCCGGTGTATGCCGCCACGCTGAAGGCGATCCGGGGGATGAGCCCGCAGCGGCTCGTCTGGGTGAGCCCCGGCCGTCTGGGGAGCGTCTCCGAGTTAAGCCGGCTCCGTCTCCCCGAGGGCGACCCCTTTCTGGTGGTGAGTCTTCACAGCCGGGAGCCCGAGCTTTTCACCCAGCAGTTGGCCGGGGGCCCGGGCCGTCCATCCGGCATCAGGTTCCCGGGACCTCCCGATGCCCCGGTGTCGGCGGACTCCCTGGCCCCCCTGGATCTGAACCTCCGCGACTGGATGGCTCGCTATCAGGCGGCTCCAGCCGATCGAAACCCGAGCGGCCCTTCGGGGATCCGTGGTCTCGCCCGTTTCGCCAAGGAGTGGTCCCGTCGGTACGGCCGCCCCGTTTACTTCTCCGACTGGGGCTGCAACCGCCAGATCGAGGCCTCCTCCCGGGCCCGTTACTACGGGGCGTGGCGGGAGGCGCTCGAGCGGGAGGGCCTCGCCTGGGGAATCGCGGACTGGAAACAGTCGAACCGCTACTGGGATGATTCCGCCGGCCAGCCGATGGTGGGCCTGCATGAGGCCCTCTTTCCGGGCCGCCCCCCGGTGCCCCCGGCCGTCGCCGCCCCTGCGGAATCCTCCGAGCCTTTTCGGAACGCGATCAAGGAACTGAGGGATCTTCAGAAACAGATCGCCACCGATGGCCGCAAGTCAACGGAGGAGCTTGCCGTCCTGCGCCAGCGGGCGGCTGAGATGCAGGAGGAGGCGCGACGCTCACGGCAGGGGAGCCGCTGGGTCAGCGGCGGGCTGATCGTCCTGGCCATGGGGCTCCTCGGGCTCGGCCTCTTCGTCATCCGCCGCCGACCCCAGAGCCTCGCCCTCGAGCCGCTGGATCTCGCCGCGCCCGTCGACGCCGCGACCGGGGGGGCCGTTGCCGTGCGACAGGGGACCATGGCACACCTCGCCCGGCTGATGATGGACAAGCTTGTGATGCGGCTCCTCTCCGATCGCCGCGAGACCGACAAGCTCCAGACCCAGGCGGCCCGCGAGCTCGCCGAGATGGAGCAGCGGCTGGAGCAGCTCCGGGCCCCGATCCAGGATCGCATGCGCGCCTACGAGAAGCGGATCGCCGACCTCGAGGAGGATCTCGCCCGCAAGGGTGAGGAGAACCGCGAGTTGATCCGGACCAAAATCGCCCTCACGCGCGAGCGACTCGCCTCCGCACAGGCCTCCGGGCCCGTCGACGAATGGAAGCCCTCCCCGATGGAAAACTTCGGCGTCCGCGAGTAATCCTCCCGTTGGTTCCTCCCCCCCCGCCCCTCCTCCCCCGGGTTTGATCGCGGTTTTCACAAGCGGACCCATTTTCTAGGTCAAGGAGTCACGGCCTGCTCCGATAACCTTCCCGGGAGGTTGTTTCATCCAGATCGCGGCGCATGTGCGCGCACGGGCATCGGCCTCCCACCAGTTCGCTTATGAAGGAGTGGACCATCAGGAGGCGGGTGGGGATCGGAATCCTCCTCGCGGCAATTCTCTTCCTCGGCCTTGGGGCCCTGGTCGGCCATCAGGTCGAACGCCTCGCCACCCGGGACCTCCCCGCGGCCCGGCCCGGTGTGGATCTCATCCAACGGACCCTGCTCGTCGGGGGCGCCGGGGGAATCCTCCTGCTCGGCGCCATCGCGGCCTGGATCCTTGGGGGGATCCGATCCCAGATTCTCACCGTCGCCCGGTCGCTCGAGGAGGGGGCCACCCAGTTCATGAATGCCTCCCAGCAGGTCGCCGCCTCGAGCCAGAGCCTCGCGGCCGGGGCGACGGAGCAGGCGGCCGGCCTTCAGGAGACCACCGCCTCCCTCGCCGAGATGACCGGCGCCGTGAGGCGGGGGGCCGAGGTTGCCCGCGAAACCCGGCAATCCGCAGCCGAGACCCTTGCCTCCGCCCGCTCAGGGCTCGCCTCCAACGAGGGGCTCACCCAGGCGTTGGAAACCATCCGCCTGGCGACCGGGCAGATGCACGGCGCGGTGGCCGGGATCCAGGATGCGAGCGCCAATGTCGTCAAGGTGGTCTCCACCATCGAGGAGATCGCGTTCCAGACAAACCTCCTCGCCCTCAACGCCGCGGTCGAGGCGGCGCGCGCCGGGGAGTCGGGAATGGGCTTCGCGATCGTGGCGGAGGAGGTGCGGAACCTCGCGCGTCGGAGCGCCCAGGCAGCGCAAGAGACCGCCAAGCTCATCGCCGCCGCCGTCGATCAGGCCGAGCGGGGCGTCTCGGCCAACGGAAGGGTGCTCGACGCCGTGGGATCGGTCACCACCGCCGCCGACACCGTCGCGCGGGCGCTGAACGAGATCGTCTCCCGGGTCCAGGCCGTCGACGGGCGCATTGGGGAAATCGCCACCTCCTGCGCCTCCCAGGCGACCGGAATCACCCAGGTCAGCTCGGCTCTCACCAGCGTCGACCAGGTGACCCAGGCCAATGCCGCCAGCGCCGAGGAGACCGCCGGGGCGAGCGAGGAATTGAGCGGCCAGGCACGACTCCTCGGCCGCCAGGTCGAGGTGCTCTTCCGGATCGCCGGGGCGCGGGGCGATCGCCTCCCCGAGGGCGCGGCCGTAGCCCCCCGGGGGCCGACCCCCGGGCTCCCCACCCCCCCCCCCCCCCCGGGGGGG
>DMJJ01000008.1 GCA_003452185.1 Verrucomicrobiales bacterium
TCCATGTGCGTAGTCGGCCTAACAGTTGATTAAGCTGCAGAGAGGGGGTTTTTCTAGCTCCCTAAAACCTGCAAATTTGCTGTCTAACACACGAAAACCTGCAACCGCGCTGCCTAACACGCGAAAGCCTGCAATTGTGCTGTCGAACACACTAATGGCCGCACTCGGGGGGATGGGGCGCTGTCGGGATGCAACTCGGGCTTGCCTCCGCGGCAAGGCCCACGCATCGTCATCGGCATGGAGGAGTTTCATCGTTCGCCTGACAGAAGAGCCACGCCCAGACGGCCAGTTCCCATCCTGGAAAAGTTCATCCCGAACCGCACGCTCAAACTCATGGACCAGTGCCGTGAGGTGTTCCGCTTCTACCACTACGCTCTCCGAACCGAGGAGGCCTATTCAGACTGGATCCGACGGTTCATCCACTTCCATCAAAAACGGCATCCAAAGGATCTGGGGGCCC
The DNA here is from genome assembly GCA_003452185.1 of Verrucomicrobiales bacterium. Lineage (GTDB taxonomy): Bacteria > Verrucomicrobiota > Verrucomicrobiia > Limisphaerales > UBA11320 > UBA11320. The sequence goes on from DMJJ01000008.1 coordinate 461, forward strand.
GGGAGGTTGCAGCCTTCCTCTCCCACCTGGCCAGCGACCTCAAGGTGGCCCCAGCCACCCAGGCCCAGGCTCTGAACGCCCTCGTCTTCCTCTATCGAGATGTCCTGATCCAACCGCTCGGCCCACTCGGGGAGTGGGGACGCCAGTCGAGACCGAAGCATCTCCCGACGGTCCTGACGCGGGAGCAGGTCCTCAAGCTGCTGGCATGCGCCCCGCCGCCGCACCAACTCCCCCTCCGAATGCTCTACGGCACGGGGATGCGTCTGTTGGAGGGACTCAGGCTTCGCATCCAGGACGTCACCGCCGAGCGCGGGCAGATCGTGATCCGCAACGCCAAGGGGTTCAAGGATCGGGTCACGATGTTCCCCGAATCGATCGAGGCCCCGCTAAAGGAACATCTCGTGAGGGTCCGCGAACTCTACCAGCGCGATCGTGAAGCCGGGGTGGCCGGGGTCCATCTCCCGTATGCGCTGGAGCGCAAATACCCTGCGGCGGCCACCGACTGGGGCTGGCAATGGGTGTTTCCGGCGGCGACCCTCTCGACGGATCCCCGGACCGGGATCCGCCGTCGCCACCACCTCCACGAAACCCTGCTGCAGCGGGCGGTGAAGCTGGCGGTTCGTGCGGCAGGATTCACAGAACGGGTCAGCTGCCACACCCTCCGCCATAGTTTCGCCACGCACCTTCTCGAGGCGGGCTATGACATCCGGACGATCCAACAACTGCTGGGCCACAAGGATGTGGCGACCACCATGATCTACACCCATGTCATGAGCAAACCGGGTGTGGGGGTTCGCAGCCCACTGGATGGGGGTCGTTGACGCCCCCGGCGGATGTTCGAGTGGGGGCGTCCGCGAGGCCGTGGAGTCTGGGGATGCTGCCGCACTTGGCCGTCAGCGAAGCTGCGACCTGCCTCCCATCCGCCTGATTGTGACCCGGGACCTCACCGGGGTCCGTGACAGCCTGACTGCCGGAGGGTCTTGTGGAGGAGGGAGGCACCCGGCTGAATCAGAGGAGGGGAAGAGGCGGCGGCGCCCGCAAACTCCAACGACCCGCCGTTCACTCCTTCACCGGTCTCCACAGCCTTGGATCGAACCTGACCTAACCTCGCTCGCCTTCACTGGATCCCCGAGCGGCCCACATCCTCAAACCACCAACCGCTTGAACTGCCGATACCACGGTGGTTTGCGTTGTGGACGTCTCCAGTAATGGATACGCCGGAAGGGAAGGTTTGTCGAGGAGGGAAATGGGTGTCGAAGAAGGGGGGGGAGCGATTGCACGCGGGCGGGGCAGAAGTAGGGGAACTACGGGCGCGTCAGATGGATGACCGCTTCCGATCCGAGAGCCCTCCTGCCGCAACGTTCACGCAGACTGGTCGGATGGGGTCTCGTTACCTCGCCTCTACCGGACGGGCTGCTAACGGGCGATGGCTTCCACCCGGACGGCGCAATGTTTGTAGCTTGGCTGCCGGGAATGGGGGTCGAACCCGGGATGGGTGAGCTGGTTGACCTCGGGGTAGTGCATGGGCAGGAAGACCTGTCCGGGCTGAACCACTGAGGTCACGAGGGCGGTGGCAACGAGGCTTCCACGGCGGGAGCTGACCTGCACCTGGGTGTTGGGCCCGACCCCAAGGGTCCGGGCGTCCGCGGGGCTGATCTCGAGGTAGCACTCGGTGGGCGCCAGGCCCCGGAGGATGGAGCTCTTGTTGGTGCGGGATCCGGTATGCCACTGGGCGGAGGTGCCGCGTCCGGTCAGGAGGACAAGCGGGAACTCCGCATCCGGCGGCTCCGGAACGGACCGCGGGGGATCGAACAGCAGCCGCGCCCGGCCGTCGGCATGGTAGAAGGTCCCATCTGCAAACAGCCGCCGGTGCGTTCTCGCGTCCGCCTCCGCTCCGGGCGCGACCAGGGGGGAGCCCTCGGGAAGCGGCCACTGGATCCCCCCCCATTCCTCGATCATCCGGTAGTCCCGGATCCCGCTGATATCGCACGGCCGCCCGCGTGAAAGCTCCTTGAGCACCTGGAACGCGGCCTCCGGGGATTGCCAGCGACGGAACATTCCGCCGCAGCCCCAGCTCTCGGCAACGAGCCGGAAGATGTGAAAGTCGGCCAGCGCGAGCCCCGGCGCGCGGGAGACCTTCTTCACCAGCCCGAGCCGGCGTTCCGAGTTGATGAGGGTCCCTTCCTTTTCACCCCAGCCCGCGCCCGGCAGGTAGAGATGCGCCCGGCGGGCGGTTTCCGTGGTGGGGTAGAGGTCCTGGACCACCAGGAAGTCGAGCTTGCCGAGAAGCCGGTTGAACCCGCCCTGGTGCACCCAGGAGTGGGAGCTGTTGGTGGCGATGACCCAGAGGCCCTTGATGGTTCCCGCGTCAATCCCGTCGATGATCTGGTCGTAGGACCAGCTCGGCTCCGAGGGAATCCGCTCCGCCGGCACCCCGAGCACGCCGGCCACCCGGGCCCGGTGGTCGGGATTTGAGAAGTCGTGTCCCCCGAGCAGGCTGGTCACGTTGGCGTACAGGCGGGACCCCATGGCGTTGCACTGCCCGGTGATGCTGTTCGCCCCGGTGCCGGGCCGTCCGATGTTCCCGGTGATGAGGGCCAGGTTGATGATGGCCTGGGCGGTGCGGGTCGCCTCGTGGCTCTGGTTGACCCCCATCGTCCACCAGAAGGAGACCCGCCGGCCCCGATGGATGGCCGTGGCAAAGTCGAGCAGGGCCTCACGCGTCAGCCCGGTGGCCGCGCTGACGCACTCCGGGGTGAAGGGCTCGACGAACCGCGACAGCTCCTCGAACCCGGTCGTGCTCCTGGCGATGAACCCGGGGTCGATCCAGCCATTCCTGATCAGGAGATGGGCCAGCCCGTAGAGCAGCACGAGGTCGCTCTTGGGAAGGATCGCGTGATGGCGCGTGGCGGCCATGGCGGTCTCGGTCTTCCTCGGGTCGACGACGATGATCTCGGGCTGGTGGGGGTTTCTCTGCACCCGCTGCCAGAGGATGGGATGGGCGATGCAGGGGTTGGCCCCGATGAAGACGAGCACGTCGCTCTCCTCGAAATCGGTGTAGGTGAAGGGCGGGGCATCGAAGCCGAACGACTGCTTGTAGGCGACGTGCGCGGTCGCCATGCACTGGCGGGTGTTGCTGTCGCAGTGGAGCCCGCCCATGCCGAACTTGAAGAGGCTTCCGAGCAACGCCATTTCCTCCGTGCAGATCTGGCCTGTGCTCAGGAACGCGATGCTGTGGGGCCCGTGGGCGGCCTGAATCCCCTTCATCCGGGTGGTGAACTCGCGGAGCGCCTCCTCCCACCCCACGGGACGGGGGAGGCCCCCGGGGCCGCGAAGGAGCGGGGTGGTCCCGCGGTCCGGGGCAGCCAGGGGGGTGAGGGCCTCCCACCCCTTGGGGCAGGCCATCCCGAGGTTCACGGGGTAGAGGGTGTCCGCCGTCAGGTTGACCGCCTCCCCCTGCTTCAGGTGGACCTTGAGCCCGCATCCCGTGGAGCAGAATCCGCACACGAGGGTGGTCGTGGCATCGGGGGCGAGTCGTGCGGGAACCTGCCCAAGCCCGAAGTCCCCGGGCCGGAGGACGAGCTCCTGGGTGAGGGGCCCGGTCCACTCCCGCAGCGGGGTGTTGGAGCCCGGGGCGCCGGGGCTCATGTCGCCCCCTTTCCGGGCATCCCGTTGACCCCCGCCGCGACGAAGAAGAGGTGGCGCTCCAGGCCTTCGGCGGCGAGACAGAGGGTCGCTCCGATGGCAGCCACCCAGGAGGGGGCCACGCCGTCGGGTGCGGAGGCGACGAGGGGAAGGAGCGCCAGGGCAAGGGCGCCGGCGAGGCCGGAGGCGACGCGGAGGCGGGAGAGGAGCCCGAGGGGGCCTGCCAGGAGGCGGGCGGTTTTGTTGAGGGGGGTACGCCGCGAGGAATCGTCGTCGACCCAGTGTCGCAGGAGACGTTGCTCGATCCCGAGCTTCGTGAGGGTGAGGAGAAGCACCGCCAGGCCGGCCCAGGGGGAGGAGGGGTCGCTGGCGAAGGGCGACCGCGACACGCAGACACCGGCGGCGGTGCCGAGGAGCAGGGTGGTTCCCAGGAACCGTCCAAGGCATTGCCCCGCGGACCAGGAGGCCCGTCGCGTGTCGACATACAGCATGGCGGAGCATCCCACGGCAAGGAGTCCGGTGATGGCGGCGGCGAGCGTCGCAGGGCCCGGTCCGGACCCGGCCGGCCGGCGCGCTGCGTCCACTGCGCCGAGGGTGGCCAGCGGGAGGAAGAGGCCGAAGAGAAGGACTTCGCGGCTGAACCACGAGGTGCGCCATCCGAGGAACGCGCGCCATGCCTTGAGCGGCCGGCCAAGATGCAGGGCGCCGATCCCGAGGGCCCCCGCGACGAGGAGGGCCGCGGAGGGGGCGGCCCACCGGGCCATCGGCGGGTACACCGCGGCGAGGGCCGTGCCGGCCGCCGCAGACAGCGTGAGCGCCGTCAGCGTCGCCACCGCGCATGCCGTTGCCCGCGTCCTCATGGCTAGATCCTCGCGGCCACGCCGACCAGGTCGGGAAGGATGAATTCGTGCTCGCGTGGCCGCACGACGAGCACCGGGCAGGGCGCGCTGCGCACGACGTGCTCGGCGACGCTGCCCATGAACACATGGGCGAGGCCCGTGCGGCCGTGGGTGCCCATGACGATCGCGCTCGCGTGGACGGACGAAGCGTAGTC
>DMJJ01000366.1 GCA_003452185.1 Verrucomicrobiales bacterium
GGGCCCTGGTGCCGGAGCATACGGCGCAGTTGCTGGGCTACCTGCGGTCCGCCCGGGTGGAGCACGGCCTGTTGATTAATTTTGGGTCGTTCCGGTTCCAGATAGAGAAGTACGTCCTAAGCCGGAGAGATTAGCTCCCGGCCGACCCTGTTCTTTTGTGTTCTCTGCGGTCTATCGCGGCAACCCGCAGTGGCCTTTCTATTGCGTTCTTTGCGTTCTGTCGCGGCGCCAACATCGGGTTAGTGCCTTGGTGGCCGAGGTGAATTGGTTGGACGCCGTGCGGTTGGTTTTGGTAACTCCCGGGCCCAGGGGGAGTATGAAGCCAATCTTTGAGCTGTGTGATGTTGTCCGTCAGGCTGCCTATGAGCTGCATGTTTTTCTTGGGCATGGGCACCTGGAGAAAGTATATCAAAACGGGCTTTGGCACAGGCTGAGGCGGCAAGGGGTGCTTGCCATCCAGCAACATCCCCTTGTTGTGCAGGACGAGGATGGGATGGTGCTTGGGGAGTATCAGGCGGACCTGTTGATTGAGGGGTGCCTGATCGTGGAGATCAAGGCCTGTCGGGCCCTGGTGCCGGAGCATACGGCGCAGTTGCTGGGCTACCTGCGGTCCGCCCGGGTGGAGCATGGCCTGCTGATTAATTTTGGGTCGTTCCGGTTCCAGATAGAGAAGTACGTCCTAAGCCGGAGAGATTAGCTCCCGGCCGACCCTGTTCTTTTGAGTTCTCTGCGGTCTATCGCGGCAACCCGCAGCGGCCTTTCTCTTGCGTTCTCTGCGTTCTATTGCGGCAACATCGTCGGTCTGTTGTTTTTGCGGCCTTTTTTTAGTTTTGCGGCACCCATGAAGTCATTGGATACGAAGCTGGCGGCGATTCGGGGGAACCCCTCCGATCGGTCGTTCATCATTGCAGACGCGAAGGATGCCGACATGGCGTTTGGCGTCCGGGCCCCGGGCCCCCGGGGCTACCTGGCTTCACCGGGGGCGCGGCCAGCCCAGTTTTCCCCCGAGGTTTGGTCCCGCGAGGAGTTCGGCCAACGCAACCTTCCCGAGTTTCTGGACATCATCCGCGAGGTCACCCGCCAGGGACTCATCGACATCATCCTGATGTCGGCCTCGGTCAACGAGCAGCTCACCATTCACGAGGGGCTCTTCAAGAACTCCCACGTCACCCCGGCAGCCCGGGCCAACGACACGACCGACGTCTGGGCCGTGCGCCACGGGAGCTACATCAAGGAGCCCGCGCAGCCGTTTCGCAGCGCCACGATCGACCACATCCAGTGCGGGCAGGTCGAGTGCGATCGCGATGCCGGGTCGTTTCCTGGTGCCAACCTCGGCCTGTACTCCGTCACCTTCGTCAACGAGCTCGACCAGGACCGGGCCACACTTGAGGCCTTCAAGGCCTTTCGCGAGGAGGCCGAGCGAAAGCGCTTCCGCTACTTCCTTGAGGTCTTCGACCCGAACGTCGACAGCCGGATCCCTCCCGAAAAGCTCGGCGAGTTCATCAACGACAACATCCTCCGGATCCTTGCCGGCGTGACCCAGGCCGGCCGGCCCGACTTCCTCAAGATCGTCTATCACGGGCCCCGTCTCATGGAGGAGCTGGCCCAGTACGACCCCAACCTCGTGGTCGGCATCCTGGGGGGCAGCGCGGGGACCACCTACGACGCCTTCCGGCTGATCCACGACGCCCAGAAGTATGGGGCCCGTGTCGCCCTCTTCGGCCGGAAGATCAACAACGCCGAGCACCAGCTTGCGTTCATCGAGATGCTCCGCCTCATCACCGACGGGCGGATCTCCCCCGATGAGGCGGTCCGCGCGTACCATGGGGTTTTGCAGGGCAAGGGAATCAAACCGCGCCTTCCGCTCGAGAAGGACCTCCAGCTCACCGACCAGGCGATGAGCTACGGTGGAGGCGGGGGGCGGACTGCCGTCGAGGTGCGCAATAACCCGCTGGCAAAGCCCGCGGCAGCAGCCCCGTCCGCCGCCGCCTCTTCGGGTGAGTCCGCGAAGACGGGAAATGGGGCCACCGTTGGCTGGCCGTTGCTGTCGAATGGGAAGCCGGACTTTGCCCGCATGACCGGCGTGGAACGGTGCGCCTACGACGCCGACCGCCTCAAACGCCGTTACGGCTGAGAGGCGCCGCCGGGGGCGGGCTCCGTCACCCGCGTGATCCGGAGAAGCCCCTCGCCCCCCGCCATCACGCACGAGCGGCATCGGTATCGGGTGGATCGCCTGCGGGCCAGGTGCACCCTCCCGCACTCCAGGCACCGATACTCGAAAACCGCCCCCCTTCGCCGCGCCCGCGGGAGAATCCCCGAGACCTCCGACGCGGGGATCGTTGCCCTCGGCCGGTAACCCACCCGGGCCAGAAGATGGCGCCACTCCGGCCCGTGCGCCCGGATCCGTCTCCCGTACAAGAGGGGGGCTGCGACGTGCGCCGCCTCATGGCAGAGGGTTTCCATCAGGAGGCTGCGGTTCGCCTCCAGGAGCAGGCACGGGTTGAGTTCGATGCTCATTGCCGCGGACCGGCACCGGCCCAGGGAACGGCGCAGCCTGGGATTGAAACAACAGGCCACTTTTCCCGAGAGCTTCATCAACCCCCATTCGGAGAGGCACCGGTCGAGCGTCGCCGAGAGTTCAACGGACAGCTCGGGCATCGATGGGATCAGCAGCGAGGATGCCCGCGGGGCCTCGGCGGCCCGGAGCAGGGTGGGTGGTTGGTGCCTTCCAAACATCGCGATGATGACCGCGAGGCTGCAGAAACGGGTCAACCTCTGGAAGGGAAAAGTGACGAAGCGGGAGGGGACGCCCGCGGTGCTCGGTTGGGCACCGCGAAATCCCCTGCGACCGGGGGTGACCTTGCGTCGTCGGGAGTGGCTCGTCGGAGCCTCGCCCTACCAACCTGGGTCCACCGCCGGAGGTCGAAGTTCGAAGGTGGGGCGAATCCGTGATGATCCGCCCCGTGCGTCTGCCGTTGGGCGGAGGGGTGTGACGTGAGTGGTAACGTCACACCCCTCACGTCGTAACCCTCGCGGAAGAAGGTTCGGGTCGCGCCAAGCGAGGTTCCCCGTCAGAGGTCACCGGCGCCTGGGAAGGAGATCCCGGACATCGATGGCCTCCATGCCGGCGGCCCTGATGGCCTTCATCCCGAGATCCGTGTCCTCGTATCCGCGGCACTTTTCCGGCGGAACGCCGATCCGCCGTGCGGCCTCGAGGAAGATATCCGGAGCCGGCTTCTGGTGGACTACATCCTCGCTGGTCACCACGGCTGCGAAGCAATGCCGGATTCCGAGCCGTGTGAGCACCATCTCGATCACCGGCTTTGTCCCGCCCGAGGCCACCCCCATTGGGATCCGTCCATGGTGCTCCAGGGCCACCTGGACCACCGGCTCGATCGGAGCCACGTGCACCAGTCGCTCGAGGTAGGCATGCTCCTTCTCGAGCGCGATCGCATGCGCGTTGATGGAGAGTCCCTGCTCTCCGGCGAGCATCTCCAGGATCTGGCGCGAGGGAACTCCTCCCAGCGCATAGAACCGCTCTTCGCTGAAGGCGATCCGGTGGCGTCCCGCGACTTCCTGCCAGGCCTCCCAGTGGATCGGCATGGTGTCGGCCAGGGTTCCGTCGCAATCGAAAACAATTCCGTGAATCATAAGGTGCATCCGCGCGGCCCCATGCCGCGCTGCCCGCT